>NZ_JBMQQG010000247.1:0-7445 GCF_057362405.1 Ginsengibacter sp. | reverse complement strand
GGAGATGAATTTATTACAATTGATAAAGGCTCGCATAATAATCTTAACGACTTTTCATTATTTCATGAAAAGCTCGATTCAATATTATCTCTTTAGGTCTTATTTCACTTTAAAAGCAACGAAATAATAATTATTGGCAGCGCCCAACAATTCGAGGTTAAAGTAATAGGAATTAATAAACTGGTGATAAGCCATAAATTCGTGAGTAGGCACTACAAATTCATCGAATAAGATAATATCATCTTTCTTTAAAAACGGCGCCAGGCTGGTTAATACGAAGAGTGTAGCAGTGTATAAATCTGCATCCAGCATTATAACATTCTTCTTACTATTGTCAAAAGTTTTTAGAAATCCAGGCAGCGTTTGCTGAAATAATCCCTGGTAAAATTTTCCGCGGCTATCCTTTACCGTAGGCATGTTATTACTGTTAGCAAAAGTGCCTTTTTTATAGGGGCCAAAATCTTCCGGCAGACCCGTAAAAGTATCAAAGCCATAGAAACAGGAGGCAGGATGCGTGTTTTCCGTCATCCACCAATTGAATGAATAACCGTCGGCTACACCAAATTCCAGGTAATTAATATCAAGGCTTAAAATCTCGTTTTGGAAAATATATTTATAAAGATCGTAGCGCTTGTTGTAATCCCATTTGCACGGAAAATCATTAAATGGAACTTTCTTATTATCACTCGCCCACTTTGATAGTCTCGTCATCCACACCTGCTGCTGCCATAAGCCGGTTGCCCAGGAAAATAAAACGTGTAGCCTTAAACGAATGAAGGTTGTTTTGAGAAATCGGATAATTGTAAAGTTCATGCGGCAAATATTAATTCTATATTTCTTTTAGCACAGCCATCGTTGACGATACTGATAATTTATATTCGACGCCAATCTTCAACGCATAATTTTCTTTGTCATGACTTACCGGAAAATTATAACAAACAGGATAATCAAATTCCTTTATCACATCTCTTATTACTTCATTTACTGACTGGCCAAAAGGTATAGAAGTGTCTTTATTATCCGTAAACTTTCCCACTATCAGGCCTTTAAGATTATTAAGCTTTCCGCTTCGCTTTAACTGGTACATCATTCTGTCTACATTATATATGTATTCACCAACATCTTCAATAAATAAAATTTTATTTTTTGTTTTTATTTCCGACGAAGTCCCAATGAGATGCGCAAGGAGTGATAAATTTCCACCAACCAAAATACCAGATACTTTCCCTTTTTTATTAAGGTCATTTCCGGAGGCCGCATAGCTCCCCTTTCGCCCAATTAGCGCATCATGCAAACTCTCAATGTATTGATTTCTGTTTTCACCATCATTAAATGCGGCAGCCATTGGAGCATGAAGCGATGCAATTTTGTACTTTGAAAAAAGGTGAGTTTGCATAACGGTTATATCACTGTAACCAATAATCCATTTAGGACTTTTTTTGAATTCTTTAAAACTCAGTTTATCAATAATTCTTCCCATTCCATAACCGCCTCTTGCGCAAAAAATAGCTTTGATGTTTTCGTCATCCATCATTTGCTGCAAATCAATCAGTCTTTCTTCATCAGTACCGGAAAAATAATTAAACTGGTGACCCAGCGTCTTTCCAGACAATATGCGAAAGCCCCATTCTGTTAACGTTTCAATAGCCGTAACCGCATTTTCATAAGGCATATATCCGGAAGGGCATAACATTCCTATTGTATCACCGGGCTTTAAATAAGGGGGAATTGTGATCACGGGTTTCTCTTTAATTGAATTACTTCATATTGAAATCGTCATATTGACGAATTGTTGTATTGTTATAATGATTGACTTAACATCAATTAAATTATCAGGCAATTTAAACTTATACTTCGATAAGGGTCACCGAATTATCTGAAACGTATAATTGATGTACAACACCACACTTCAATCCATAATTTTCTTTTTGATGACCTACAGGAAAATCGAAACATACGGGATAATCATATTCTTTCACCTTTTCCAGAATTATTTCATAAACTGTTTCGCCAAAATCTTCTCCCGGATCATCCGGCTTAATTTTATTGAAGCCGCCGGCAATGAGCGCTTTCAACTTGCTCAACTTTCCACTTCGCTTTAAATTCCAGAGCATCCTGTCGATGTTATACAAATATTCTTCTACTTCTTCAATAAACAATATTTTACCATCGGTATCTATGTCAGATTTTGATGCCGCAAGATTTTCCAGGATAGACACATTGCCACCAACCAACACACCTGCTGCAACGCCCGGCTTATTAAAACTGTTTGGCAAAGCAGCATATTGCATCGTTTCGCCGACTAAACATTTCCTAATGGATTCTATAGAATCCAATTGCTCCTTAGTAGTAGTTTCCTGCTCCGAGGAAAAGCTGTTGCACATTTTAGAATGTATCGTTGCAATTCCAAAATTTTTATTAATGTGAGAATGAAAAACCGTGGCGTCGCTAAAGCCAATTATCCACTTTGGATGTTTGGAAAACTTTTTAAAATCGATTGCGTCGATAATTCTGACAGCACCGTAGCCCCCTCGTCCCAACATAACAGCTTTTACAGAATCGTCATCAATCATCTTTTGAAAGTCTGCGGTCCTCTGTTCATCACTGCCGGCAAATGTGAAATCTCTTGTTCCAACGGTATCGCCTATTCGGACTTCAAATCCCCATTCCTTCATTTTATTCACAGCGGGGTGAACCTCTTCGTTAGTGATATAACCGGAAGGGCAGGTAATTCCTATAACGTCTCCGCGTTTTAGATAGGGAGGAACCTTTTGAAAATTATCATCGTCGAAAATTGAAGAGCTTTTTTTGAGATCAATATTTCCTTTGCCTATTGCAGAAACAGATGCTGCTAAAGGAATAACAGATGAAAGAAAGTTTTTACGGTTCATGAAAATAGTACGATTAATTTTGAAACTTACAGATCGAAGCCCAACCCTGCTTTGAGCGCCTTTTCATATTTTGACAATTCAAATTTATAATAAAACGGTGCTTTATGTGCTACCCCTTTTTTTGTCTCATTCAATCTTTTTAAGATGCCTGTTGATTCAATTTTGCGCTGAAAGTTCCGCCTGTCTAATTTTCGGTTCAAAATTGTTTCGTACAACTTTTGCAATTCGGGCATTGTAAACTTTTTTGTCAAAAGATTATAACCTACTGGTCGAAAATTAAGCTCCAATCTCAAATCTTCGAGGGCTTTGTTAAATATGTTTTTGTGATCAAGTATCAATTCAGGAATTTCGGAAACAGAAAACCATTCACATGCATCAGAAATATTATCTGGAACAGGAACAACTTTTGTGAAATCAACTAATGCAGTATATCCAATGGAAATAAATCTTTCAAACATCCAGCTTTTTTCAGCACTAATACCCACGTTTTTTAAGAACTGTTGGTTAATCTTTTTGGTAGATCTTCCTGGATCGCCAAACACGTAAAACTGGTGCATATATATCTTATCAAGGCCTGTCCGCATTTTCAGGATTCGTTCAGCTGACTCATCCATATGTTCATCTTTAAGAATAAACCCACCGGGCAATGCCCACTTGCCGGCATAGCTGGCTTTAAGCAATAATACTTTCAATTCATTATTGTGAAACCCAAAGATTACACAATCAATTGAGATGTGCCTGAGATAAACTTCGTGGCCGTGAAAATAATGCTCTCTTATTTCTTCTTTCAAACTCATGCATAAAAATAGCTAGTAGCGGGCATATAAAATAAAAAGATTAAAATTCGAAAATAAAATTTACATTGCGTCATAATAACGCAATGAAAAAATAAAATATTCTATTTCAAATGAAAAAAACAATTACGTATTTGCTCACTATGGCTATTCTCAGTAGTCTTTCAGCACAAACCACAACGTCAACTAAAATAAAAGACCTTATTAATAAAATGACTTTGGAAGAGAAAGTCAATATGGTTGTTGGCACCGGCTTTAGCATGCCCGGTAGTAAAGCAACAGAAGGACCGAATATTGGTATGACTAAAGATAAAGTGGCGGGCGCAGCGGGAACGACTTTTGCTATCCCACGCTTAGGTATTCCTGCGATGGTTGTGTCAGATGGCCCTGCAGGTGTAAGGATTGATCCTATTCGTAACGGAGATAGTTCCAAAACTTATTATGCTACTGCCTGGCCGGTTGCTACGTTGCTGGCGTCGTCATGGGACACTGCGCTTGCGAGGAGAATGGGCGTAGCTTTTGGAAGTGAAGTACGTGATTACGGATTGGATGTGATACTGGGTCCGGGAATGAACATCCAGCGCAACCCTTTAGGTGGCAGAAATTTTGAATACTATTCCGAAGACCCGGTTATCTCCGGCAATATTGCCGCAGCACTTGTTAATGGAATACAAAGCAATGGTGTTGGTGTTTCGATAAAACATTTTGTCGCTAATAACCAGGAAACAGATCGCATGATGGTAAACACAATTGTGAGTGAAAGAGCATTAAGGGAAATATACCTGAAGAATTTTGAAATTGCTGTAAAAAAGTCAAATCCATGGACAGTTATGAGTTCTTATAATTTACTCAATGGAACCTACACATCTGAAAGCTATGATTTACTAACCACCATATTAAGAAAAGAATGGGGATTCAAGGGCTATGTAATGACAGATTGGTTCGCAAGGAAAGATGCGCCTGCGCAATTAAAGGCTGGTAACAATCTATTGATGCCGGGCACTCCGGCTCAAAAAAAAGCAATAGTGGATGCTGTAAAAGACGGCTCACTTGATGAGAAGGTATTGGATGAAAATATTGCCGGCATCCTGGCCGTACTCATGCAATCACCAAGTTATAAGAATTATAAATATTCTGACAAACCAAACCTGGTGAAGGATGCTCAGATTTCACGCAAGACAGCAACAGAGGGGATGGTTCTATTAAAAAATAATGACAATGCGCTGCCATTAAAATCCGTAAAAACCATTTCATTGTTTGGAGATCATAGCTATGAACTTATTGCCGGTGGCACCGGTAGCGGAGATGTGAATAAGGCCTATACAATTTCACTGGCCCAGGGTTTAAACAACGCAGGTCTTGCTTTAAATGCAGATACCAAAAGCATCTATACAAATTATCTAAATGATTATAAATCAAAAAACCCTCCGCAGACTATTTTTGAACAATTTATGCATCCCAGGGGTCCAATGCCTGAATACGCATTGGATAATGATTTCATAACAAAACAAGCTGCCGCTTCTGATATTGCGATCATCACCATAGGCAGAAATGCGGGAGAAGGCAGAGATAGAAAAGTAGATGATGATTTTGATTTATCAGATACAGAACGAACGTTGATTAAAAATGTGTCTGATGCTTTTCACAAACAAAATAAAAAAGTAATTATTGTTTTAAATATTGGTGGTGTTATTGAAACGGCAAGTTGGAGAGACAATGCAGACGCCATTCTACTTGCGTGGCAGCCGGGACTTGAAGGCGGTAATGCAATGGCCGATGTATTAACCGACAAAGTGAATCCATCGGGTAAACTTGCCATAACTTTCCCAGCAAGTTACAATGATGTTCCTTCTGCGAAAAGCTTTCCTGGCAAAAAGTTTCCTGATAAAGCAATTACCGGAATGATGGGGCCATTGATACCCGCAGAGGTTACTTACGAAGATGGCATTTATGTTGGCTATCGTTATTACAACACCTACCATGTAAAACCAGCTTATGAATTTGGCTATGGTTTATCATATTCAAATTTTACTTATAGCAATCTAAAACTGAGTTCATCTACTTTTAATAAAAATATAATCGTCAAACTTACCATTACTAATAGCGGAAAGTTTCCTGGTAAAGAAGTTGCGGAACTATATCTAAGTGCACCTTCAAAAAATATTGATAAGCCGGCTGAAGAACTGAAGGCATTTGCAAAAACACACTTGCTTAAGCCGGGAGAATCACAAACACTAACATTCAAAATTAGTGCAGCAGATCTTGCCTCTTTTTATACGAGCAAAGAAGCCTGGATTGCCGATGCGGGGAATTACACAATTAAAGTGGGCGCTTCGTCGGCAGATATACGTTTAACCGGGGACTTCAACTTACAAAAAGATATTGTAGTTGAAAAAGTACACAAAGCCTTAGCTCCACAGGTTGAAATTAATGAGTTAAAAGGTAAATAATATCATTGAGCGATCAGAGCAAATACAACTTCCTGCATTTCGCAGGAAGTTTTTGTTTATTTGGGCATTGCCTGCTTTGCGGTATTTTTGCAATCCGCAAAATATTTTGAAACAGCGGTTACAGGATTATGAATGAATTTAAGCGATACCTAATAACGGCGGCATTGCCCTATGCTAATGGCCCGAATCACATCGGGCATCTGGCTGGCTGTTATCTTCCTGCGGATATCTATGTCCGTTATTTACGAGCAAAAAAACTAGACGTAAAATTCGTTAGCGGATCTGATGAACACGGCGTGCCCATTACCATCAGGGCCATGAAGGAAAATATTACGCCGCAACAGGTGGTAGATAAGTATCACAATATCATTAAAAATAGCTTTGCAGAAATGGGGATTTCGTTTGATATCTATTCACGAACATCAAACGCTGTTCATCACAAAACTGCTTCAGACTTTTTTACTAATCTGTATGAAAAGGGTTTGTTTGAAGAAAGGGAAACCGAACAATTTTACGATGAAGAAAGGCAGACATTTTTAGCAGACAGGTATATTACCGGGACCTGTCCCGTATGTGGTCATCCACATGCTTACGGCGATCAGTGTGAAAATTGCGGATCTTCACTCAGCCCGGAGCAATTAATTAATCCAAAGAGCACACTAAGCGATGCGGTACCGGTAAAGAAGAAAACAACCCACTGGTATTTTCCTTTACAAAATTATGAGGCTTTCTTACGTGAATACATACTCGAAGATCACAAAGAGTGGAAAAATAATGTGTACGGGCAGTGTAAAAGCTGGCTGGACAAGGGTCTGCAGCCACGGGCGATGACACGTGACAGCAATTGGGGAGTTAAAGTCCCAAGTCCGCCTGCACCCAAAGGCGGAGGTGGTAAAGTATTGTATGTTTGGTTTGATGCACCCATAGGATATATTTCGGCAACAAAAGAATTAACTGAGAACTGGGAAGATTACTGGTGTAAAGAAGATACCAAATTGGTGCATTTTATTGGAAAGGATAACATCGTTTTTCATTGTATCATTTTTCCGGCAATGTTAAAAGCACATGGTGATTTTGTGTTACCGGACAACGTTCCTGCGAATGAATTTTTGAATATTGAAGGTCAGAAAGTTTCTACCAGCCGCAACTGGGCAGTTTGGGTTGATGAATACCTGAAAGACTTTCCGGGTCAACAGGATGTGATGCGGTATGTTTTATGCGCCAACGCACCGGAAACAAAGGATAATGATTTTACCTGGAAAGATTTCCAGGATAGGAACAATAGTGAACTCGTTTCCATTTTTGGAAAT
>NZ_JBMQQG010000246.1:0-16730 GCF_057362405.1 Ginsengibacter sp. | reverse complement strand
TTACCTTACCAAAGGTTTTCCTTCAAAACGTATGTCGTGGAGATGGAAATACAAGCAAAAAATTACTATCAAACCTAATAGTACTTATCATCTTACCGAGTTTCATTTTTATGATAAGAGTGATGAGGAGATAAAGTTGTAGTGATTATCTTTGACTTCGACTTCTCGATAAATCGTTTAGAATCACTCTGAAGAACTACTCTATTCTCACAAATTATTCAATTATTAAATGGGATTGTATTTATAATTTGCATAGATGAAATTATACATTAAAAACATGGTGTGCAGTCGTTGTAAAATGGTTGTAAAAGATGAGCTTATCAAATTTGGTCTGCATCCTAAAATCGTGGAGTTGGGAGAAGTTGAGATTGAAGAAGCATTAACTGATTCTCAGAAAAACAAACTCAATATAATTTTACAATCATTCGGATTTGAGTTAATAGATGATAAGAAAAGCCGTCTTATAGAAAAAATCAAGAATAGTATCGTTGATTTGGTCCACTATTCCGAAGACCGACCTGCGACAAATTTTTCAGATTATATCAGTAAAGAACTTCATCATGATTATCATTACCTGAGCAATCTTTTTTCGGAGGTTGAAGGCACAACAATTGAAAAATATTTTATAGCGCAAAGGATTGAAAAGGTAAAGGAGCTATTGAAATATGATGAACTAACACTTTCTGAAATTGCTGACCGTCTTGGCTATAGCAGCGTGGCCTATTTGTCTAACCAATTTAAAAAACAAACCGGCCTTACGCCCACCTTTTATAAGTCGCTGCGCCAGAATAACAGGAAAAGTATTGACAACCTGTAAATGTTATAATTCTTATACAAAATCCTATAAATATTGGGCACTCAATACTGGCTAACTTTGTCAGCAAAATTACAGATGAAACATACTTACAATATAACGGGAATGAGTTGTACCGGTTGCCAGGCAAACGTTCAAAAATTATTATCTGGAGTAAATGGTGTAGACAACGTGGTAGTAGATTTACCAGGGGGTGAAGCCATTATAGATATGAAGGAACATATCCCTACCGAATTGTTGAAATCGGCATTAAAAGATTATCCAAAATATCAATTAAACGAAAAAAATAATTATACTAACGGACATGCTCATACGCATACAGCGGTCACACCCATGGCGAGGCATCATTCCCATAAAAATGATGGAGGGAAATATTATTGCCCAATGCGTTGCGAAGGCGATAAAACTTACGATAAGCCCGGGAATTGTCCCGTTTGCGGAATGAATCTTGAAAAAGAGCATACGACTTCTGTAAAAAAGGAACAATATACCTGTCCGATGCATCCTGAAATTATCAGGAATGCCCCTGGTTCGTGCCCCATTTGCGGAATGGATTTGGTTCCCATTAAACCACCGGATAATGACGAAAATCAAACCTACAAAGACCTCTTGAAAAAGTTTAAGGTTTCCGTTCTATTTACGTTTCCTATTTTGATCATCGCTATGTCAGACATGCTTTCCGGCAACCCGCTATTGAATGTTATGGCTCAGGACAAATGGAATTGGATACAATTTGCTTTAGCAATCCCGGTTATTTTTTATGCAGGATGGATGTTCTTTCAAAGGGCATGGAGATCAGTTGTAACATGGAACCTAAATATGTTTACACTGATTGGAATTGGTACCGGGGTAGCGTTTTTATTTAGTGTAGTTGCCATGTTGTTGCCGGGCATTTTCCCTCCGCAATTCAGGACCGCAAGTGGAACCGTGTTTGTTTATTTTGAAGCATCAACTGTTATTATTAGCCTCGTTTTATTGGGGCAACTATTAGAAGCAAGAGCCCATAGCCGTACAGGCGAAGCAATAAAAGAATTATTAAAATTGGTTCCTTCAGAAGCAACCTTATTAATAAACGGCAAAGAAAAAACTATCTTAATTGATAACATCAATAAAGGAGACCAGTTACGCGTAAAGCCGGGAGAAAAAATAGCGGTAGATGGAACGGTAGTGGAAGGTGAAAGCAGTATTGATGAATCAATGATTACTGGTGAGCCTGTACCTGTAGATAAAAAAACTGGTGACATCGTTACTTCCGGTACCATCAATACCACGGGATCGTTTGTAATGAGAGCTGAAAAAGTGGGCGCAGAAACTTTGCTTTCGCAAATTATCAAAATGGTAAACGACGCGAGCCGTTCGCGGGCTCCCATTCAAAAACTAACCGACAGAATTGCGAAATATTTTGTGCCGGCAGTTGTTGGCGTAGCTGTAGTCACTTTTATTGCATGGGCCACGTTTGGCCCCGAGCCAGAATACGTGTATGCGTTTGTAAATGCAATCGCCGTGCTTATTATCGCTTGTCCGTGTGCGTTAGGTTTGGCCACTCCCATGTCAGTGATGGTAGGTGTTGGCAAGGGGGCGCAATCCGGCGTGTTGATTAAAAATGCCGAAGCGCTGGAAAAGATGAATAAAATTGACACATTGATCGTTGACAAAACAGGAACCCTTACCGAGGGCAAACCGTCAGTTGAAAAGATTGTGACCTCAGGCGGACTTAGCGAAAATGAAGTTTTGCAAAAAATTGCTTCTCTGAATAAATATAGCGAACATCCATTAGCTGAAGCAATCGTAAGATATGGCAAAGAAAAAAAAATAACATCTTCTGAAGTTTCAAATTTTAAAGCAATTGCAGGTAAAGGTATAAGTGGACTCGTGGACGGCACAAGAACAGGGGTGGGCAATAAAAACTTAATGGAAGATTTACAGTCATCAATACCTGCAACAATGGAAGAGAAAGTAAATAGCGAACAGCAATCAGGAAAAACAGTTTCTTATATTTCACTAGATGGAGTTACAGTTGGCTATATTACTATCGCCGACAAAATAAAGGATACCAGTAAACAGGCTATCAAGGATCTGTTAGATGACGGCATAGAAATAATTATGGTAACAGGGGATAATGCAGGAACAGCAAAAGCTGTTGCAGACGAGTTGCACCTAACTGGCTATAAAGCAGAAGTGTTACCGGAAGATAAATTGAAAGAGATAAAAAGGCTACAGAAAGAAGGTAAAAAAGTAGCCATGGCTGGTGATGGGATCAATGATTCACCTGCATTGGCGCAAGCCGATGTCGGAATTGCAATGGGTACCGGAACAGATGTTGCCATCGAAAGCGCCGCAATTACACTGGTGAAAGGAGATTTGCATGGAATTGTAAAAGCCAAAAGATTAAGCGAAGGCGTCATGAAAAATATTCGCCAAAACTTATGGTTTGCTTTTGGTTATAATACTCTCGGCGTGCCCATTGCAGCAGGAATCTTGTATCCTGTTTTCGGGATTTTATTATCGCCGATGATCGCCGCGGTAGCTATGAGTTTTAGTTCTGTGTCGGTAATTGCAAATTCTTTGAGGTTGCGTAATTTGAAATTGTAGGTATTATATTAGCGACTCAAAATGATCTTAAAAAAAATTTCCCACATAAAAGCATAGATCATGAAGCAATTTTCAAAACAAATCGCGTGCCTAGGTAAGAAGTAAATCAACTTAATACTAACTGTACATCTTAATAGACAAGCCATATCCCTATTCGCACATTGAAGCCATAAATGAGGAGGAAGCAATTTCTACTCCGATAAATCAAGTTTTCCCAAAATCGCTTTTATAAATTGGATGTTGCTAAAACATTAAAAGAATTTGAAGAGCTGTTGAGCAGCCATCCATTTTTCGGGGTGCACAATTCTCACCTGATCAATCTTAATTGTATTAAAAGTTACAGCAAAGCCAAAGGTGGTTCAGTGATATTGACCGATGGAACCAAGATTGAAGTTTCCTTTCGGCGCAAAGATGAATTCCTAAAAAGACTGGCGGGACTATAAAAATTTTTAGATAACGTTTTCCAAATAATATATTTGCAACTATTCAGAACGGTTATAATTAATACATATCAAAAAGACTGCTGCCATATTCTTCGCAATATTACTCGGGTTTAACTCGTTTGGGTTGTTTTTTTTCTATTGGGGAAAAATTGAGTTATGCAAAATGAAAGCCAGCAATTACTCAGACGATTATTATGAGCTGAAAGAAAAAACTTATAAATTATTTTCGTCCGTGTCTAAAGATTTTCAACCTATTAATGACCATGAAATTTTGGCTAACGGCAATTTGTATGACATCGTAAAGACGGAAACAGTCAATGGCAAAACAATGTATTACACTTTCAGTGACGAAGAAGAAGACAGGTATGTACAGCAGCTTAACGACTGGGGGAAATCAAGTTCACAGGAACAACCTTTACCTGCCAAAACAGTTGGCTTGCATATTGGAAAATACTTCGAGGTAATAAAATACAACTCTCCTGTTTTTGCTACTTCACTTCGTGTACACGAAACCGTTAAATTATCAAACGACTTGTTTCAATACGTTTCCCCATTGAAGATCGTTTTCTCACCCCCTCCGGATCTTATTGTATCCTGATCTTTTTAAAATTCAAACTTGCCTGTTTCGATAACGAGACATGGTATTTCATTTACATAAATGATCGGCTAATCATTTAGACACTACAATTTATTCAACCAATTCTGATTTTATGACACATTCAAAACGGTTAATATTTCTTATAAGTTTTCTTGTGGCCCAATTTATGGGCAAAGCCCAGATTACGCTTTCAGGAAAAATAACTGACAGTAAAAATAATACTGCTCTTAACGGAGCATCCATTTATATCCCAGACATTAAAACCGGTGCAGCTTCTAACGCAGATGGCAACTATGAAATAAACGATATCCCCAACGGAACTTATTTAGTTGAAGTGAGCTTCGTTGGCTTTGCATCTCAAACAAAAGATGTAACTGTAAACGGACACACCGTAATAAATTTTTCCCTGGAAAGATCAACTATTGAATCACCGGAAGTGGTTGTAACCGGTGTTGCATCAGCAACAGAGCAACAAACGAATCCGGCGCCGGTAAGCATTGTTCAGAAAAATACTTTACAGGAATCAACCGCCGATAATATCATTGATGCATTAAGAAATGCCCCAGGCGTTTCTCAAATTAAGGATGGCCCTGCCATTTCAAAACCCGTAATAAGAGGCCTGGGATATAATCGCGTGGTGGTGGTAAACGATGGTATCCGACAGGAAGGTCAACAGTTCGGCGATGAATTCGGAATAGAAGTGGATCCTTATACAGTTGACAAAGTCGAAATATTACGTGGACCCGCAAGTCTCAGCTACGGTTCCGATGCGATGGCTGGTGTTATCAACATGCTTTCGGCGCCTACGCTTCCGGAAGGACAGGTGAAAGGAAACATACAGGGTATTTATCAAACCAACAATGGCTTTTATGGTGGCTCGGTAAACATTGCCGGAAATAACAACGACATTACTTACGACGCCCGCTATACGTTTACTGATGCTCATGCTTATAAAAATAAGTACGATGGATATGTCTTTAATTCTGGTTATGGTGAAAGCAATTTTAAAGGGAGTATTGGTATTAACAGGCGTTGGGGATATTCACGAATTATACTGAGCAGCTTCGGTTTAAAAACGGGTATTGTAGAAGGTGGTCGTGATGAATTTACCGGCCAGTTTAATAGACATGTGATGGCATCTGACGGAAGCGATAGCGTTGAAATTGTTTCTGCTGATGAATTAAAATCGTATACGCATGATTTAATTATTCACCAGCATATCCGTCATTACAAAGCGGTGTGGGATAATAGTTTTGCCATTGGCAAAGGCAGGCTCGCCCTTCGTTTGGGGTTCCAGGAAAATTTGAGACAAGAAGCCAACGATGCCACACTTGGTAATGTATATAACATCTATTATTTTTTAAACACCTTCAATTATGATGTGCGTTACAATTTTGCAGAAAAAAATCATTTTGAATTTTCTGTTGGCGCCAACGGAATGCAGCAGTCGTCAAAAAATAAAGGGTTGCTGTTTCTGGTTCCTGCGTATAATTTATTTGATGTTGGTGTGTTTGCCATTGCAAAAAAATCGTTTAATAATTTTTCAATTGCAGGTGGTTTGCGTTTTGATAACCGCACATTACATGGTGACGATCTTTGGTTAGACAGCAGTGGCCTTGTTGTTCCGTCCAATACACCCGACGCAGTTCATCGTTTCACAGCATATAAATCAGATTTCTCAGGAATCTCCGGAAGCATAGGCGCCACTTATAATTTCTCAAAAACATTTTATGGAAAAATAAATTTCTCGAGAGCCTTTCGGGCGCCAAACGTTGCTGAAAGCGGAAGCAACGGAATACACGATGGCACACCATTCTACGAAATTGGCGACCCAACACTAAAACCGGAAACCAGTTTGCAAATTGATGCAACGCTTGGAATCAACACTAAGGATGTTTCTGCGGAACTTACTTTGTTTGAAAATAATATTGATAATTACATTTTCCCGGTTAAGCTGGCAAGTGTATTTGGCGGCGATTCTATCAGAACAGATGTTATGGCTGCCAGCGATGGGCCAACATTTAAATATATTTCCGGAGACGCGGTGCTTGCCGGTGGTGAACTTACTTTAAACATTCATCCGCAAACCACGCCGTGGTTTCATTTTAATAATACGTTATCCATACTGAGCGCTATTCAAAAACATCAGCCAGACTCAACAAAATATTTGCCGTACACCCCACCTTATAAATTATACTCAGGGGTAGAATTTATTGCAAAGAAAATAGGCAATGTTTTGGCTAATGCTTATGTAAGAATTGATGTTGAAAATTATTTTAAGCAGGATAAAATTTATTACAAGTTTGGTGATGAAACGGTAACTCCCGGTTATACCTTACTTAATGTTGGCGTTGGAACTGATATCGTTTCAAAAGGCCATACATTATTTTCAATTTTTATTTACGGGAACAACCTTGCCGATGTAGCCTACCAGAGTAACATGAGCCGGCTTAAATATGGCGATGAGAATGTGGTAACAGGAAGAATCGGCGTTTATGAAATGGGAAGAAATATTGGTTTTAAAATTAATGTGCCGATAGATTTTAAGAAATAAAAAGAAATTATATTTTTTTAAAGGGAAGTCCTTAATAATCGGGCTTCCCTTTTTTATTCATTATCCAAACCCGGATAAGGCTATTTTTTACGCATAAAAAAAATTAATTTTAGTAACCAATTACTTTATGCCTGATGATGAATTTTTGCTAAGCGAGTTTAAAAAGATCATCCGAAAAAAGGCTGAAGAAAATATTATTGACTTCGACGACAGTTTTATTCACAAATTTGAATTGCAGGTTCACAGGTTTGAAGATGTACTAAGAGATACCAATAGAATTATTCCTCCAAACAGGTGGTCTTATCATCGTATCGGTCTTTTAAAAAAAGGATCGGGTGAATTTACAACAGGAATCTATAAGTTCAAGGCGATAAAAAATACATTAATTGTTGTTCCTGCCCGGGTAATTACTTCAAGCAAAAACTGGACATTGGATATGGAAGGATATATTACTTTGTTCAATATGGATTTCTTTTTACAAAATAATTTTTCGAATAAATATATTGAAAGTAAGAAAATATTAAACTCGTCCATTCAACCCTATATTCAGCTTAGCGACATTGAAGCAAAAGAAATCGCGGATATTTTTGAAACGATACTTGAAGAAAAAAAATCAGGGAGCAGTCATAAAAATGAATTAATTGCTTTGAAAATTATTGAACTCCTGATTTTAAGTGAGCGCCTGTTTGATAAGAAACAAACCCTGGAAGCCAACATCCCTTCCATAGACATTATTAAGAGATTCCTGGATTTACTTGAAGTTAATTTTTCAACGGAACGCTCTGTAAAATTTTATGCCGACAAATTAGCCATGCATCCAAATTATCTCAATGCGCTCATAAAAAAACATACAGGGCTAACCGCCAAAGAATCAATCCAAAACAGGCTCCTCATCGAAACAAAATATTTGCTCCACTCCACAAACCTGTCTATAAAAGAAATTTCAAACCAGGTTGGTTTCAACAATCCGAACTATTTCACTTCTTTTTTTACCAAATTTGAAAATGTGTCACCCGGCAATTACAGGGCGTCGTTTATTTGAAAATCGAAGATGTTCCTTTGATTAATGAAGAGATTACCGCCTTAAGAGAGCGAACTTTGCGCACTCAAAAAGATACGGCCCAAATCAATATAATAATTTGCAGCAGGATACGGTCGCTCCAAACATGAACGATAAAAATATTTCACACGAAAAATCAGTACGAGCCAAACATCAGGCGGCCAACAGTTCTAAAGATAATAATTATCATGCTTTGTTTGAACAGGCCACTGATGCCATCATGGTCACAGATTTCAATGGAAATTTCATGGACGTTAATTCCAGTTTGTGTACCATGTTTGGCTATACAAAAGAAGAATTGCTGAAGATGAATGTAAAGGCCTTGCTCGACGCTGAAAGCATAATGGCACATCCACTGCGTTTCGATCTTTTAGCCGCAGGCGAAAATGTTTTCAATGAAAGAAAAATGATCCATAAAGACGGGAAGATCGTTTATGTAGAAGCCAACGCAAAAAAATTTATGGATGACCGTGTCATGGTAATCGCACGTGATGTTACCGAACGAAAGATAGTTAGAGAAGTACTGCAAAAATCTGAAGCGAACCTCCACACCATTTTTAATACTACCGATACTATTTATGTTTTAATAGATCATGACCTCCGTGTTGTATCGTATAACCCCGGTGCTGCAGCATTTGCAAAAAATGAATTGGGACACAGCATTGAAATCAGTGAATATTTTCTCGATTATTTTCCAACGGAAAAGCGGCCGGCTTTACTGGGCTATATGAAAGAAGTTCTCACCGGACAGCATTTAAGTTATGAGGTAAGGTATCCGCAGCCCGGAAATTTATTTAACTGGTACCATGTGAAAATGTTTCCCATTTCGAAAGATGACAATAAGGTTTATGGCCTGATGATGGCGGTAACCAACATTACTAAAAAGATTTTGTTGGAACATAAGCTTGAAGATGAGAGAATAAAAAAGCAACAGGAAATAGCAGACGCTATTATAACTGCCGCAGAAAAGGAGCGGCATGAAATAGGCCTTGAATTACATGATAACGTAAACCAGTTGTTGGCCTGCTCACGTCTTTATATAAAGATGGCGGGAACAACTGAAACAAAAAGAAAGCATCCCAATATTGACGAGGCTGATAATCTTATTGGCCAGGCTATTGATGAAATCCGAAATTTATCTCATTCATTGATAGTCCCTTTCATTGAAGCAAACAGGCTTTCAGAAGCTATCAATTATCTTACAGAAAAGATATCAACAGGCAGTAAAATAATTATCGAAAAAGAAATTGCCATTGGTGATGAGAATACGATTCCTGATAAACTTAAACTGACCATATACCGGATTGTACAGGAACAGCTCTGCAATATTGTTAAACATGCCAAAGCCAATAAAATTATTTTGAAACTTACCCGCCGCAATGAAAAAATTTCATTTACTATTAAAGACGATGGGAAAGGCTTTGATACTGCATTAGAAACAAATGGTATAGGCTTGATAAATATTAAAACAAGAGCTTCTTTATTTAACGGCGAAGTAAATATTAATTCCACTCCCGGAAATGGTTGTGAGTTGATTGTAAGTTTTCCGCAGAAGTAAAAGTCTTTAACGGCCATTATAGTCACAAACAATCTAACTTATCATCACTCATACATCTTTTGCTTATGCTCCGAATAAAATATTTTCCTTTTAGATTTAGGTAATATTTTCACAGTTACTTCACTCCCATCTGCTGCATACGCTTGCTGGTAAACTGCAAAGGTTGCCTTCTTACCTTTTGTTTCCAATGCATCATAAAATAAGCGGGTATAGGTTACCACTTCTTTTATCAGCTTTGTAATTTTTGCTGCCGGTATCTTTCCTGTAACACTCAGCGGGTGTATGCCTGCCCGGTACAGCGCTTCATTCCTTATAATATTTCCCACACCGGAAAATATTTGCTGGTTCATCAATACATCATCAATGGTTTTATCCTTTTGGTTTTTTAATAAAGTTTTTACATAAGCCGGGTCAAACTCTCTGCTTAAAATATCAACCCGCCAGTCATAAATTTCGTTTAACGGCGCCGTTAGTTTAACTGCTCTTACAACATAGCCGTTTATTTCACCTTTACTAAATTCAAGATAAAAAGAGCGGTTAACTTTTTTACGTTCATTTACCAGCAAATCACCAAACAGGCCGAGGTGCACCTTCACTGTGCCGTTTTCAAAAACAAACAATAAATGTTTTCCCCACGTTCGTATATCCAATAATATTTTTCCCTTTATCCACCTGGTATTCATTGGACCATAACCACCTGCCTTTATAACCCTATGTCCAATGAAAGGTGTTAGCTGGCTCTTTAAATGAAGAATTGAGGGACCTTCCGGCATGCATAAATTTTATAAGTAAAAATAATCAATAAACATTTCGGGGGAAAGATACCAGGCGCGGTTTTTTTAAATTAGTTAAAGTATTTCAATATTAAAAGGATCAATTATTCCGGGTACGGTTTTAGCTACAATCCCACTAAATAAATATTATGACTCAAAAGAACAAAAAACAATTCGGTGTATGGATGGATACGCATCATGCTACCGTTGTAGGAAGAGAAAATGCAGATACAACAGATTTTGTTGTAATCGGCCATTCTGAAAATGCCGGTGCCGATTTTAATACCAGCGAAAAAAATTCCCACAATGAGGAAAAGACATTGCAGCATAAATTTTTCAAAGAAATACTTTCGCACATGCAAAACGCTGAAGAAGTACATCTAACCGGTACCGGTACTTCGCAGGAGCAGTTAATCCATTACATGGCAGAAACACCGCAGTTTAAAAATACGGTTACAAAGGAAAGTACCTCCAATAAAATGAGCGATGGAAATCTTACGCAATTCATTGCGGATAAGTTTAATTAATGGATTATTAAAAACCCGAAAGCTGTCTAACGCCAAACTAATACTATCATTTCTTTTTAAATTTTACTTTTGTAAGTATTAAGACATATCATTTACCTGTTGTGGTAGAACTGGATGAAGTATCCAGATGATCGCATTACAACAATACCGGTACATAAAAATGATCCAATTCCAAAAGGCTTACTTCGAAAGATCTTGCGGGAAAATATTCAATTAAATATAGAAGAATTTAAAAAGTATTTGGATTAGTTATATCAGCTGCGGGATATCATTCATAAAAGAAATAGATACGCTTTTAGCTCCATGCTCACACAAAAAAAATTATGTCCCAGATACAATAGATTTTACTCTTATCGCTCATTCGACTATTACCGCTGCTTAATTGACACCAATGAGACAATTGCAATTATTTTTCTTTATACCTTTTATAATAACGATTTTTGTTAATAACATTGAAGTGAAAAATTTAAATACTCAGCATGAGTTTTACAAATAAGAGAGAATTTGTCCTAGTTATCTTTTTTTTATTACAACCTTTCTTTGCTATAACATCTTTGGCCCAGGTTCCCGCAGACAGTACTTCAACAGATTCAGTATTATTAAAACAGGTGGAAGAACAAATGCAGGCAAATGCAACTGAACAACCAGCCCCTGCACAAACACGTTCCAGCCTTACCTTTAACCCCGACATGGGTGTCATTGGGGATTTTCAATCATCGTATATAAGCCGGGGTAAAAAGAATTTTGACATGTATTTAAATGAAACTGAGGTTTCATTGCAGGCAGTAGTAGATCCTTACATCCGTGCAGATTTTTTTCTTACGTTTGGAAGAGACCCGGCAACAGGCAAATATGGGGCAGCGGTAGAGGAAGGATACCTTACAACACTTTCTTTACCGGCGAAGTTACAATTGAAGGCGGGCAAATTTCGTGAAGCTGTTGGCAGAATAAATCCTACCCATCCGCATGCGCTTCCTTTTATTGATCTGCCCAATGCTTATGTAAATTTATTCGGCGAAGAGGGATTAAATGATGAAGGTTTATCACTTAGCTGGCTGCTGCCTACGAAATCGGTTTACCAGGAACTGATATTCCAGACAACTTCAGGATTTTCAGAGTCACCCGCTTTCACCCGAAGCGAAGGAAATCAGTTGGTGTATCTCGCTCATCTTAAAAATTTCTTTACTCTTAGTGACAATGCCACGTTGGAATTAGGGCTTACAGGAATCTCAGGGCCTAATGATTCTTCAAGAACTACTAATATTGCCGCGGGTGACTTAACTTACAAATGGAAACCTGTTCAATTGAATACTTACCATTCAATAACATGGCAGAGTGAATTTTATTATAGTAACAATCATAATGCGCCGGGCAGTTCAATTAATTCATTTGGATTATATTCATTCTTTGAATACCAACTGGCACAAAGATGGTTTTTAACGGCAAGGTATGATTATGCGCAAAAACCTTATAATAAATCCATCACGGAACAAGCCTATTCATTAACGGCCGGATGGTACGCCACGGAGTTTTCTAAAATGGAGATTGAGGCAAAAACAACAGATGATAATGTTCAGTCGCGATTTTACCAGGCATGGTTACGATGGATATTTGTAATAGGCGCTCATGGAGCCCATCAATATTAAAAGATTAAAAAATATTTTTACAGATAAAAGCAACAAGATGAAAAAAAGATCGGCCCTGATTATTTTCCTGCTGTTATACGCCTTCTCAATTGCGAATGCAAAAACTATTAGAGTAGTAACAACAACTACGGACATGAAAAGCATTACTGAACTGATCGGCGGCGATAAAGTTTCGGTTAGCGCAATAGCAACCGGATATCAAAACCCCCACTTTGTAGATCCCAAACCAAGCTACATAATCAACTTAAGCAATGCGGATATGTTTGTAACGGTGGGCCTCGATTTGGAGACGGGATGGTCTCCCCAGTTATTGGCAAGTTCGAGAAATTCAAAAATTCAAAAGGGATCAGAAGGATACGTGGATGCTTCTATAGGCATAGGTTTATTGCAGGTTCCCACGTCCGCAAACAGGGGCGAAGGTGACATTCATATTTTTGGTAATCCCCATTACTGGCTTGATCCCTTAAATGGAAAGGTAATCGCACGGAATATTGCCAACGGGCTGGAAAGGATCGACCCTTCAAATAAATCAACTTATGAAAATAACCTGCAAACATTTTTTGGTAATATCGATACAAGGATGAGGGAATGGCAGGCTGAGATGGTTCCATTTAAAGGAACAAAAGTGATTGCTTACCATAATGAATGGGTTTATTTTGAAACACGTTTCGGATTAAAGATTGTCGATTTTATGGAACCCAAGCCAGGTATTCCACCAACGCCTTCTCAATTGGTGAAAGTAATTGGTGAAGTAAAATCCAACAACATTAAGGTAATTATTTCATCGCCTTATTTCGCTACTTCATCAGCTGATGTTGTAGCAAAGCAAACAGGAATTAAAGTATTGACGCTCGCTACTTCTGTCGGAGCATTCCCATCAATAAAAAATTATTTTGATGTATTTGATTATGATATTAAGCAGTTAACTTCAGCGCTTAAATAATATTTATGAATTAAATCTTGTGTGCTATGTTTGATATGTTCCAATTGCCTTTTATGGTGCAGGCTTTTACTGCGGCTGCGATTACAGGTATTTTATTATCTTACCTCGGAGTACATGTAGTAGGGAGAGGAATTGTTTTTGTTGACCTCGCCCTGGGCCAGATTTCATCATTGGGCGTGGCTTTCGGAGCTTTCATTGGTACGGGGCTCACGTCTATTCCACTTATATTTACGTTAGTAGGTGCCCTGCTTATGTCGTTCATTAATATTCGTGATAAACGTTTAAAGCAGGAAGCGATAATAGGCATTATATATGCCTTTGCTTCGGCGCTAACGGTATTACTTATCTCAAAAACGCCGCATGGCGATTCAGATATCCAAGAGGTATTATTCGGAAGTATACTATCTATAAGCTGGCAACAGATATCAGTGATAGGGATAGTATTTGGATCCATTGCATTGGTGCATTTGATTTTCTTTCGCAATTTTTTTGCATTAACTGAATCATTTGAAAATGGGGAAAATCATTTGATAGGTATTTTCAATATCTGGAATTTTCTCTTTTATATGTCTATAGGGCTGGCCATTGTTTTTGCAGTAAAAGTAAATGGTGTAATTCCAGTTTTTTCTTTCCTTATCATTCCGGCAGTATCTGCAATATTGATTTCAAAAAATAAGATTATCGTAATAGTGGTTGCATGCATTATTAGTATACTGGCAAGCTTTTTTGGATTGAGTTTTTCATTTCATTACGACTTTCCGGCGGGCTCTTCTATTGTTGCAGTATTGGGCGTTGTGTTTGTTTTTGCTTCTTTATACAATATTTTGAAATCGGTAAGTAGTAAGAAAAAAGTAAGTCTATAAAGTATCTCCCTGCCAGGTAAATAAAAATTTTTAGGATCAAAAACGGAAAAAAAGAGAATACTCATATTCCCGTTTTTATTACATTCTAAATATAAAAAAATTGAGGATACTTAATAAAGCAAAGGCCTTAATGTTGGGAACAATTGCAGTTACAATTCTTTAAGATCGAATGCGGAAGAATTATTTATTTTCTGTTTTCACTTCTTCCTTCTTAATAAAAATAAAAGCCATGAGAGCTGAAAGTGCAGCCAGTGCAGCACAAATGCGCATAACATCAACATACGCATTTATAAATCCATCTTTATAATCCTGTTCGATTTTAATTTTGCTTCCACTATCAATGGATGAAGGAACTTTTGCATCACCAAGATTGGCTGCCTGTGCTACAATCTCTTTTTTTATTCCTTCGTTTAAAGTAGTCTTTTTCATCCTGCTATTTAAGAATCCTGTAAAAAATAAAATGGCCAATGCGCCGATAATAGCATTCGCAAACACATTCGAAATGCGGCTGATAGCATTATTAATTCCGGAAGCTGTACCGGAATAATGACTGGCAGCAGCGCCCATAACGGTTGTTGTAAGAGGAGTAACGGTAAAAGACATGCCGAGGCCAAATAAGAATATTCCCGGTAAAAAAGTTGTCCAATACGACGATGAGCCATTTGTTTCGTTAACAAATGATAGTGATAACAAACCAACTGAAACAACCGCGGGGCCGAAAATAAGAAACCAACGAGGTCCGTATTTATCAACTAGCCCGCCAGACCATCTTGAAATAGTGATTAATAAAATTGTAAAAGGAAGCAAAGTAAGTCCGGCCTGTAATTGGCTGTAGCCTTGGGCCTGCACCATATTCAATGTAAGAAACAACATAGCGCATGTAAGCGCTGCATATAAAAAAAATGTAAGGAGGTTAGCGCCAGTGAAAGTTTTATTCCTGAACAGTTCCAAAGGCATCATAGGATGTTTACTTTTCATTTCAATAATTATGAAGATTATTAAAGAAAGAAATCCGGCTGCAAGCGAAACATATACCAGCCAGTTGTTAAATCCGGTTTGGGGAATTTTTAAGAAGCCATAAGTTAATAACGCAAGGCCGGCAACAACTGCAAATGATCCTGCATAATCCAGGGAATGACCGGAAGTTTCGTCCCTGCTTTCCGGTACTTTGCGCCAAAGAATTATTAATGAGGTAACGCCTATCGGCACATTTATGAAAAATATCATTCTCCACAATCCGGCGTCGGCCAATGCGCCGCCAAGTATCGGACCGCAGACAGTAACCATAGTGGTAATCGCAGACCATGTACCAATTGCCTTTCCCCTTTCATTTTTGCCAAAGGCTGAATTGATAATTGAAAGACTTCCAGGGATCATTAATGCACCGCCAATTCCCTGCAAGGTTCTGAAGATAATGATGTAATAAACTGAAGGAGCCAAGCCACAGGCAGCAGATGCAAGCATAAAAACTGCTATGCCAATCATGAAGATTTTTTTCCGTCCAAGCTTATCACCTAATGAACCGCCAGGTAAAATAAGTGCAGCGAGCATTAGCAGGTACGAATTTAGTAACCAGAATAAATCGGTTCCTGTTGCATTCAGATCTTTTTGCAATGAAGGCAATACTACGTTCAATGCAGTGCTGTCAATAAAAGCCATAGCAGAAGCAAGAATGACGGAGGCCATGATCCATTTTCCTGTTGTACTGTCAAGTTTAATTGCTTCCATATAGTAGAAAACATTTTATTAAAATGCTTTACAAATTACCGGTATAATTGATGGGTATACTTTGACTATCTATCGCAATCATAGTGGTTTTATATCCATTCGCATTTCAACCATGTGTTTTGTAAAACCTGCTTTTTCATAGGCCCGTGTCGCACTATCATTATTGAAATACACGTCCAGTCTCATTTCGGTGACGTTTTGCGAAGCACTCCAGGTTCTTAATGCTTCAATAATATTTTGATTGATCCCTTTACCGCGATAATCCGGATCAACATACATAAATCCCAGGTAGGCATGTTTCGCATGTTGTAAATAGGGTTTGGCGTCTTCCAATCTTGCGTAGCCCGAACCAACGATTTTGCCGTTCAATTCGGCCACTACCAATTCAATGTGCGATGCCCTGATCATTTCCTCAATGTCATAATAATGAATAGGATCAGGTTTTAACGTCACATCAAATGGCCTTTCAGCTTTAATTACTCCCTGTTCAAAACGAAGAAGTTTTTCCAAATCATTTAAAGTTGCTTTCCTTATTAGCATAAATTCAGTTTTAATTATTATTTCGTAACAGACTTATAAGGTAAAATAATTACTATAAATTCAAATAAAAATGAAACATTTAAAATGTACA
>NZ_JBMQQG010000245.1:0-28850 GCF_057362405.1 Ginsengibacter sp. | reverse complement strand
AAAATTGTTGTACAACCCCTGCAATCAATTCCTGCATGGCACCCCGGAAAAGGGAAGCAGGCCTGGTTATTTATCGATGAAATTAAAATTTATTAAGCGCATGCGACGTTGGAAAAATATTATTTTTAATACCACATTTGCGCTCAATATTTTATTGTTGTTCCTGTTTATATTCGATAGCAGGCTGCATGTACCGCCGTGGTTGCAGGTCGTGGGACGTATGCATACAATGTTTGTTCATTTCCCTATTGTGATGCTGGCGTTATGTATTTTCTGGGAATTGTTTTCGGGTTATAAAAGATCATATGTGGGCGTTAAAACAGAAATAGGAGATGATCTCTTATTGATTGCTGCCTTCACTTCCGTTATTACTGCTTTGATGGGCTTATTTCTTTCAAGAGAAGAGGGTTATACCGCCGACTTGTTGGTGTGGCACAAATGGGGAGGCATTTTTATTTCTTTTCTTTCGCTGGCATGGTATATTTTTAGAGATAAAGTACGGCAGGTACGGCCGGCATTGTTGAGCACTGCTCTTGCTGCGATGGTAATGATTATTATAACGGGTCATCTTGGCGCCGATATTACACATGGGCAGAATTTTCTATTGGCACCTGTTATATCTGAAAAGCAAAAACCCGTGGTATTGTTTGAAGATGCCGCCGTGTACGCAGATATGGTGCAGCCTATATTCGAAACTAAATGTATGAGTTGCCATAATTCTGATAAAGCAAAAGGCAGACTCGTAATGGAAACGAAAGACTTGTTGTTGAAAGGTGGAAAGGATGGAAAGTTATGGGACACCACGCAGAATGATTTTGGTTTGCTGATGCAACGAATTCATTTGCCGCCGCAAAGCAAAAAACACATGCCCCCGCAGGGCAAACCGCAATTAACTGAAGAAGAAGCGCAGATATTATATTATTGGATAAAAGATGGTGCAAGCTTTACTGCAAAAGTTGACTCGCTTCCCGGCAATGATAGTTTGCGTTTATTGGCTGCTTCATTATTTCAAACCATTGAAACGGATGATTATACTTTCGCCCCGGCCGATGAAAAAAAGGTAGCCGCATTGAACAATAATTACCGCGTGGTAAAGCCGCTGGCGATAGGCTCTCCGGCATTGGGGGTTGAGTTTTTTGGTATCGAACATTTTAAGCCGGAACAATTAAAAGAGTTGCTTGACGTGAAAAAACAGGTTGTGACACTAAGTCTCGATAAGATGCCTGTAACTGATGACGAACTTAAGACTATTGCCCAGTTTTCAAACCTTAGAAAGCTCAATTTATCTTTTACTAATATTACAGGTGCTACTTTAAACGAGTTGACAAAGCTGAAGGAATTAAAATCACTGGCACTGTCCGGGACAAAAATAAAATCGTCTAGCCTTAGTCCGTTAGTTAACCTTCAGAAGCTGACCCACTTATACGTTTGGAGCACCACAATACCTCCGGATGATATAAAGAGACTGAAGCAGCAATTTAAAGCTACCAGTATTGAAACCGGGTTCAGGGGAGATACGGTGGTCATCAAGCTAAATCCACCTGTTATCCAAAATGAAGAACAGGTAATTACCCAACCGGTGCCACTTCAATTAAAGCATTATGTAAAAGGAGTTACTATTCGTTATACAACGGATGGAACAGATCCCGACAGCGTTAATGCTCCCATCTATAGTGATACAGCGATGATCGCTAAAAAAGAAACGATAAAAGCGAAGGCATTTAAACCGGGCTGGATAAGCAGCGATGTTGTTGAAGAAACATTTTATAAAGCTGGTATTGTCCCCGATTCTGTAGCGCTGTTAAGTGCGCCCGATTCGACATATAGAGGAGATGGTGCCGCAACTTTACACGATGGCAAAAAAGGAAGTCTCAATTTTAGGGATGGCATGTGGCTGGCTTGCAGGGTCAATCCATTGGAAGCAATTTTTTATTTTAATAAAGGAGCGGATGTTTCATCCGTTACCGTTAGTAGTATCGTTGATATCGGCAGTTATTTAATGCCACCGCAGGAAATAGAAGTTTGGGGAGGAAACAGCGAAGCAGCGCTTCATTTAATTAAACGTTTGAAGCCGGAACAGCCGGGTAAGGTAATACCTGCCTACCTTACCGGATATGACATAAACTTCAATGCCAGGAAGGTTAAGATTCTAAAAGTGATATTGAAACCCGTAAGTAAACTACCGGCGTGGCATAAGGGCAAGGGCGATAAGGGGTGGGTTTTTGCAGATGAAGTATTTTTTAATTGATTTTATATAGCGAATATCTTTCCATGGCGATTGGCAAAGGAGCCGGCAGTCCCATTGAGTGAAGAAGAAGGTTTAAAAATTATTAATTATGATTGTTAATCTGGAAAATGCGGTAATAAAGGTTGCTATTAAATCTAAAGGCGCCGAATTAAATAACGTCGTAAAAAAAGATAACGGGCTTGAATACATGTGGAGCGGCGATCCGTCAGTTTGGGGTAAAAAATCGCCGGTATTGTTTCCCATTGTCGGTACCTTAAAAGACAATACTTATTTTTATAACGATAAGCCGTATACGCTTTCACGTCACGGTTTTGCACGGGATGCCGAATTTGAAGTGACTGGACAGGAAGAACAAAAAGTTTCCTTTATTTTAAAAGAATCAGGTGCCTCCCTGGTCAATTATCCTTTTCACTTTGAATTAATACTTACCTACGGGTTGGACAATGACTTCTTAAAAACAAGTTATGAAGTAAAGAATACCGGTACAGGAACGATGTATTTTTCTCTAGGTGCACATCCTGCCTTTAGCGTGCCATTGGTTGAAGGGACAGTTTATGAAGATTACTACCTGCTGTTCGATCAGCAGGAAAGTGCCGGGCGCTGGCCCATAAATAAAGAAGGGTTAATACAACAAGCTCCAATTGACTTTCTTATTAATTCTTCCCGCATTAATCTTAGCCATACACTATTTCAGCACGACGCTTTAGTCTTTAAACATTTGAAATCTCACAAGATTTCTCTCCTTAGCGATCGCGGGTCTCATGGCCTTGATTTTCATTTTACAGGATTCCCTTATCTCGGTTTGTGGGCCGCCAAGGGCGGTGATTTTGTATGCATTGAGCCTTGGTGTGGCATTACAGATTCCGTTGATCATAATCAGCAACTGATTCAGAAAGAAGGAATAGAAACACTGGCAGCAGGTAACTCGTGGAAGAGAGAATGGGAGGTGCGTTTCTTTTAATGTTACAGCGAATTGCAATCGAATTTAACACTCCAATACATTTTATATATAATTATTCTCAAGTTTGTATAACGGTATTGAATAAACGCAAAAATTTTATACCTGCTGTTATCTATTGTTCAAAAAAAAACTCCGGGAAATTATAGTATAGAATAAGACGGTTTTTTATATCGATTGTCTCTTCATCTAATTAAATTCAGCAGTGATAATCATCGATAGCGATTGTCAAAAATGAATTAATTTGGTAGAGATGCTTCAATCAATCTTAAAACAAACACTGCATGGCTAAGAAAACAATTGTGTTTATCCATGGGCTATGGCTGCACGCCAGTTCATGGCAACTGTGGATGGATTTCTTTAATGAAAAAGGTTACCAAACGTTGAATCCGTCATGGCCGGGCGATTCCGTTTCAGTTGCTTTATGTCGTGCCAACCCGCAGGCGATTGCTAACAGGGGTGTTACAGAAGTTGCCGACAGTTATGCTAAAGTAATTGCAACTCTCCCTGATTCGCCGATCGTTATAGGGCATTCATTTGGAGGCCTTATTGCGCAGATTATATTGGGCCGCGGTATTGCGGCGGCCGGTATTGCTCTTGATCCTGCACCTATGAAAGGAGTGTGGCAGCTTCCATTGTCGGCACTTAAAGCTTCCTTACCGGTTTTAGGAAATCCCTTCAATTTTAATAAAGCGATCTCTCTTACTTTTAATCAATTCAAATATGGTTTTGCCAACGCCATTCCTGAAGATGAAGCTAAGGAACTCTATGACCTCTGGACTATTCCTGCACCAGCCAGGCCGCTTTTCCAGGCTGCATTAGCAACATTCGCAGGCAAGGAAACAAAAGTGGATACCATAAATGCCACACGTGGTCCGTTGCTGATTACCGGCGGAGAAAAAGATCACATTGCACCTCCGATACTTGGCAAAGCATCCGCAAAAAAATATAACTCCTCAGTAATTACAGAATTCAAGTTGTTTGAAAATCGTGGCCATTCCCTGGCATCAGACCATGGGTGGAAAGAGGTGGCTGAGTATTGCCTGGAATGGCTCAACAGGAAGGGTTTTTAATCAACCGGCTATTGGTTGCCCGGATTATTAATGGAACCAACTTATTATGCTGCATATAACGTTAACTCTTACACGAAGAACTATTGGTTCACGTTAAAGAATCATTAGACTCACGGGTGAATTTTTGAATATGCGACACAAGTTTATTGGGAAAGAACTTTTATTTTTCAACATTTAATATAAAACTTGTAGCACCCGCTTCGCCACTTGATGCAATGCCTTGCAAGTCCACCAAATATTTTCCTGAAATGTCGCCGGAATAAAATGAGAAATGTCCGTCGCCTCTTTTGCCCGTACTAATTTGAGGCGACCAATATAAGACATCTCGGAAATCAGGTAAACGACTGTTGATGGCGTCGGCCGTTGCGTAGTCTGGCGAGTAAAATATTCTTTGTTGTTGCAACCCTTCATAATCGGCTACAAGGTCTCGTGGATTTAGCACATAGCCTTCCATGTTGCCTTTGTAAGTTGTATAGCTTGTAATACCGTTGGCAACAATAGGTCCCCAATGGTACCTGGCAGCTACCACCTCCAGTTTTTGAACTTTCAGGGGATCATAAGCTATTATATTATCTGCGTTGAATACAGGGACGCCATCCAGCAATATGAGCGGATTTGTATCGAAGAAAATGGATGTTGTTTGTTTGGATTGCACGTTGAAAGCCGGTTGGTTGAAGGTAAATAGACGATAGTTTCTACCTCTTCTGCTTACGTTCACTTCGGGTACATACTCTCTCAGTACTTCTTCCATGGTTGTAAAACGGGTGTAATTATCGAGCAGGTACGTTGCAGATGGTTTGTAATAAAAAGGCAATGTATCAATTGAGAGTGGTTGCAATTTTTGCATCTCTTTTTGATGATAGGCAGTTTCAATCTTCATGTGCAAATTGGCAGCCTGTAAATCATCGCTGCTATTTTCAGAAATATGTAATGAAGGAAGCAGATCATTAGCATATTGCTCAGAAAACGGGCTAAAAATTTCGAGGTGAAAAGTACTGTCGTTTGTTGTATTTGTTTGGATTACAACCTGGCTCGGCCCATAAAAATCCTTCATATCAAAATGGATTAACCCGTTTGAATCACTCAGGCAACCGTACAGTTGAATGCGTTTACCCGGTACCGATAGGTATACCAATATGCCGGCTGCGGGCTTCCCGGTAATATCATTTGTGATTCTACCGGTAATGATGTGGCCATAATTTTCGGGCACATAATTAAATGAATAATGTTTTGAAGGCAAGGCATTTTTCCAGTCGAATCTTCTCCACCCCTGCGTGAGTAGTAAATTGTCAAGATCAGTATTAGTCCGGGCATCATCGTTTTTAAAATAATACTGTGGATCTTCAATAAAACCCCTGCAATTGGATGAGAGCCACAAATAAGAAAACAGGTCTTCATCTGTGGGTGTGTTTAAACTATCCAACCTGTAAACTGAAACCGACAAATTACTTTCAAGTGAATTGCCTGAGATGTTAGTCGTCTGCAGATCAATATCAATTTTATCACGATGGTTATAAGTTTGCTTCTGCGCTGTAGCTTTTATCAGCATTTTTCTTGCCGGTCTTTTAAACCAGAGGCGTTCGCAAACGGGTTGAAGATCATCGTTAAAAAGCGTTATTTGTGCCATGCCATCTGCAAGACTATCTATATCGGATATAAATGCAGCCTGGTTATTTTCGAGAGCGATTTTTTTAGCAAAATTGATATGCCCGCGGGTTTCGCAAACAACGTAAAGGTTTGACGAAGGCATATTCGAAGAAGAATACACCGAGATATTTACATGGCTTGTATCAGATTTACTTACATGCATTACATACCCGGTATTATAGGCATCGGGTAGATTTTTAGTAATTGCTAAAGTATCATTTAGCGTGATAACAGCCCTGTAGCTAACGCCATTTTGAGGAGTTAACATAAATTGGCCCATACCAAAGTGCGATGACCGAAAATGAGCAACTGTATCGTTCGATTGATCAACAATCACACCGTTACAATTAACACCTTTTCCGTAACTATCATTTACTTTAAAAGCTACCGTGCTCGCAAGGCCATTTACGAGATTACCTCCTTCAGGCAGAAATTGGGCTTCATACTTAATCTTATTATGTAATAATGAATCACCAGGATTTTGCGTAGTATTAATTATGGTGATGATCTTTTTGAAATAATGATCAGGCGAATCATTCTTCATCCAGTTGGTGTAAGCCCTCAATTCGTAGTTGCCTGAAGGGATGGAAGCAGGCAGGTCAAAAGAGCCGCTGCCTGTACCGTTTTCCATTGCTATTTTACCCTGTAAAACCGGTTGGTGAAGTGCATTCATCACTTCTACATAGGCTACTCTACTTACAGGTAGCAGTTTATTATCGATGGCGTTGGCCAGGTAAATTTTAAACCACAAAATATCTCCGCATAAATAATAGGAGCGGTCAGTATGTACAAATATTTTTTCGCTTAAATGATTTTTAACGTAATCATTATAGCCCGATGTGATTTCATCAATCTTATTTGTTTGGCTCAAGGCAGAGACATACAATGACAGCGTCAGGCAAATAAAACAAAACCGGGCAAAAAATTTATGTAAAATCGAAGTATTCATTTTATGTTTTTTATGGCCAGTAACCTGGCTTTACGTTGGGCCCTCCGCTGGATCTGCAGTCTACACATGAATAATCTCCTCCACTATATACCCCACGGGGGTCGATTACGTCTATCGGGATATAAGGCTTTTGATGAAAATAGTATTCCAGGCTATCTGAGGTAACTTTAATCGTAACGCAGGCAGAGGCTAGGTTCCAGTTGGAAGGCATGTCCACCCTGCTAATGAATAACCGAAGGCTGGACGTACTTCCTGCGCCTATATAACCAATAACTGTTTCGGAGGTATCAGTCACACAATGAATATTTCCTTTGGTTTGATTGGGCTGCGGATCAAAAATAGATCCTACGTCTTCTGTATTACTTTTAATTGCCTGCCAATAATTATACGCGATCGAATCAAGTGCATATTGCGTGACATATATGCTGTACAAAACACTTATCCGGCTATCATGAAAAGGAATGAGAACCAATGGCGCTTCATGAATAACATCGAGACTTAATTTCGCTGATGAACCCAAAAGTATATTTGTTGAATTTCGGGACGGCCAACACGCAAATATTTGGTCGTATCTTGGAAGTAAAGATGCGGAAGGAACATCATATTGTAAGTTGGAATAAAAAGCAGAATGGAATTCCCATGTTTCTGTGTAACTCCAACGATAATACCTTGTTGCATTTTGAGGATCATGTGTATTCACATATACCTGGACATCGTTATCCTTAAAATTCCAATCGAGGCTGTCTATTGGCGGCGCTTGTTTATAGGGTACATAATCTGACACATATTCTTTATTACCCGATGTATGAATATGCAAACGATACCTGTTGGCTGGATTTAAAAAAGTAGTCACTGTATAAATTCCATTGCCCTCTTCAGTAAGTGGATATGTCGCATTACTTTGATCTTCGATTGCGACAATAGCATTTAGCTCATTCACATGCGTAGCAGTGTCTCCCGATGTAATATTCCTGGTACGGCTTAGTTTTATAGAAGTTAATCCATCGCCATTTATAAAACCTTCCACCACAAGGTAATTGCTATTGGATGATAATACCGCTGGATTATAAGGGTCTTTGCACTTCGAAAAGAACAGGAGCAATATGCCGTAGGTTATTATCTCCCACGGAAAAATTATTTTTTTCATCAGAAGTGAATATTATAAGTTAAAAAGGGTATAGCAGTTCCGAAAATGGATAATTTATAGCCATGTATGTTACCATTCTGCGAAATGAAATAAACTGAATATGCATTTCTTCTTGCCAACAGATTGTATATACCCAGCGTCCACGAGTTGTGTGTTAACTGGTATATCTTATGATTGCCTAACAGATTCATGGAAAGATCTGCACGGAAGTAGTTTGGGATCCTGTATGCATTTCTATCGGAGTAAATAACTCTTACAGATCCGGCATAATCATATTCGGCTATTGGCAACGTAATTGGCCTGCCTGTGCTATAAACTGCATTGAGTGAAACACTGAAACGATGGGTGAAACGAAAATTTCCAATCAATGTAAAATTATGGGGCTGATCAAAATTGCTGGGATACTCGTTACCGTTATTAATCGTTTCACCGGCATAAGGATCATCCTGTTTCAATAAAGAACGGGAATAGTTGTAGCTGAACCATCCATTGATTTTACCCGTAGATTTTTTTATCAGCAGTTCTACGCCATAAGCTTTGCCGTTAGTATTGATAACATCCGTTTCGATGTGATGATTCAATACCAGCACGGCGCCACTTTTATAATCCAGGTAATGAGTAAACGATTTGTAATATACTTCTACCGATGTTTCTATAGTATTGTTTTTAAAATTTCTATACAACCCCAGCGCATACTGCATTCCAAGTTGCGGCTGCAGGTTGGGGTCACTTAATTTCCACACATCGGTCGGTGAAATGGTGGTTGTATTTGTGAGCAAATGAATGTATTGCCGAAGGCTGTTAGCCGATGCCTTTATAGAAGTATTTTCTGATATCGAATACCTTGCAGACAGTCTGAATTCCGGACCGGAATAAGTTTTAATTGTTTTGCCGGAGGGATAGTAATTCGTGCTCAGAATATTGCCTTCGTTTTTTGGCAAATCCGGGGCATAAGAATTTACATGTTTTGCCCCAAGGTAGTTGAATAAGGAAAATCTGATGCCGCCATTAATTGAAAATTTAGGGGATACATTAAACTGGTCTCCGAGATAAACAGCGCTTTCCAACGCATGTTCGGCCTCTACCGTATCCGCAATTATAAGAGATGCATTACCCAACGGATTAAGTGCCCCGGAATGTACATCGTAATAGAGGCCGCTAAGCCCGAACGACAATGTGTGTTTGTTATTTAGGAAATAACTAAAATCAAGATTTGATTTGAATTGATTGATGCCGAATTTCAACTTATAGGCATTAACCGAATCTCCGGTGTTGGCCACCCGGTAATCATAATGATCAATGCCTGCAGAGAGTACACCATAAAAGCGATTTGTAAAATTGTGCTTCCAGTTAATATTTGCATTTTTATTGTGGTACTGGTAATTGGTGTCGCTGTTTAAATCAAATTTATCGCCACTAATATATCCGTTTATATAAACATTGTTTTTGCTGTTTATTTTATGGTTAATATGTAAAGTGCCATCCTGGAAAGAAGCGTTGCTTTTCTCGTAATCCTTCGGTAATAATTTAAGTATCCAGCTGGAATAAGTAGTTCTTACACCTGCCACGAATGTTGTGGTGCTGTCAAACAGAGGGCCTTCAAGAGTTACCTTACCCGTCAGCGGTCCGATGCCTGCTGATCCTGACAACTTTTTATCGTTGCCATCCAGGGAAGTGATATCAAGCACTGAAGATATTCTTCCACCGTACTTTACAGGAACGCTGCTCTTATATAACGTTACATCCTTTATTACATCCGGGTCAAAAGCCGAGAAGAAACCAAACAGGTGTGATGGATTATAGATATTAAGGCCGTTGAACAAAATTAAATTTTGATCGGTTGCGCCGCCTCTCACATTTAAGCCGGTGCTTGCTTCACCCACCGATTTTACACCAGGTAACGTAAGCACTGCTCTTAATACATCTGCCTCTCCTAACACAGAAGGAATTTGCTTGATTTCGGTCATATTCATTTTATCAATTCCCATGCTTGTACTGCGCACGTTCTTTTCTTTTCCGGCTTCCACCACTACTTCTCTTAACTGTAAAACCTTGTTGTTTACGGCAACATCAAACTTACCATCTGAATAAAGCATCACCTGCCTTTTTGCATCAAACATGCCGGGGGCAATTATATTTAGGGTATGCCGGCCCGCAGGTAAGGTCATTGAATAATATCCAAATTGATCGCTGTTTACCTGGATGTGCGGATGATCAATATATATGAGTGCTCCGGAAATCGATTCACCTGTTTCTGATTGTCGGATGTAACCTGCAATATTTACTTTGCCTTTGGGCGCTTCATTTCTTTTAATTCCGATATCATATAATTTATTTTCAGCTAACATATCGGCCTTTGTTGCTTTTTGATGGTTCATATAAACCATAACTCCTGAGTCGCTCCTGGCAATAATTTTCCTGGTATCTTTTTCTCCGTTAAAAAAACCGTAAGGAAGATCGGTTGTAAGGGCAAATCCTTTAGTAATAAACACTTCGTCATCCTTATCAATAGTATAAAAGCAACTATCGCTACCGAGCACTTTATCCAATATAGGTGGTAAATGAACGTCCTTAACAGAAATGGTAATAGTAGCGCTGTCAAATAAGGTTGGGTCGTAATAAAAATGATAGCGAGTCTGGGCTTCTATTTTTTTAATAAATTCTCCAAAAGAAATTTCATGGAGATCAAGCGTAATGAAGTCACGGTGCTGTTCCTGGGCGACAAGTTCCTGGCAGGCAAATAATACAATAAAGGAAAAAACTAAACAGAATCCTTTTTTCATTTTAATTCGTTAGTTGGTCATAAAATTCTACCGCTTTTTGCACGCTGGTTTCAAAGTTCTTTCGCTTGATTTTAGTGTGCGCACGCCGTAACATTTTTTTTACCTTTTGTTGTTTGTCAGTAAAAAGACGAAGGACTTCTTTCTTGTTACTCACCAGGTAATACAAACCATTTTTGTGAATATAAAAACGATCCTTTTCCGTGAATACGTGTACAACTGTATTATCTTTAATAACATCTTCCATTAGTTTGACTCTTCTCGATAAAAGCTTCATATGTCCATTGTACAGCAAATCATAAAATCCTGTAGTATTCAGGTTTTGTTTATAATCTTCCTTTAAACTTATGAAAGTGTGCCCTGAAAAATAAAAGCTGTCCACCAGTTCATTTTGCAAAACTATTCTTGCAAAATTGTCGGTACTTGCAATAGTTACCTGGTTCCTATGGATGTCGTACCCTAACCTAACGGGTACGTATACACGCCCTGCGTAGCCTACCCAGCCATTTGAGAGGTTAACCGATATAAAAAAAGGGTCACCTTCCATAATAAAATGATAGTACAGGTATTCTTTTCCGTTATATATTAGCGCATTACCTCCTGTGTAAGTATTGTAAAGATCAACTGCATTCTTCACCTGTATATTAATAATGGAATCTGGCTTTGCGCCTTGAGAATAAGAAGCAGTTAGGGAAAATAACCAGGGTATCAGGACTACAAAAAACTTCATTACATTATTTGATTAAATCAACCTTTTTGTTGAAGCGGTTGCAGGCATTTTTTTCTTTCGCAAATTCCGGCCTGCAAATAAGCATTAGCTAATATACTGATCAGGCGTAATATTAAATTCAAATTAGTCTAAATAATATGAAAGTAAGTTATAATAATACATCATTGAGCTATAATAATACTAACCCGCAGCACTACAATTAAAACGGTTTAGTGTATTCCTAAAAATAAAATCCAGCTAAATTAACAGTGATATAACTGCCGAATATTCCAGAAAAACGATCCGGAATAAAAAAAGTGAAAATAATACAGATGAGAAGCAGGCTCGCTGCCTCTTATTCAATACAATCTTCACAATCTCAATAAATACTTTTGCAACTGCCTAAAAAATAAAATCATTAAGCAGTATAGCATTATGTGCCTTTTATTGGTTTGTAGTACCCTGCGACTTGGCAGCATATTTTTGTAATAATCCCGGCAGTGCCCCGGCAATTGCTCCCGTAACTGATGGTGGTAGCCCAAACTTGCTGGCAAGGCTGCTTACCAGGCCGCCTTCGATGGCGCTTGTAACCGGACTTCCGGACGCCATGCCACTTTCAAGTTTAGATAACAGGCCGCCAAACATGCCACCAACGCCACTCTCCGCGGCTGGTTGTGTTGATAAACTATTCGCTACATGGTTGGCGATTTCATTGTGCAACGCATCTTGCTGGTCAGCAGGAACATTTGCTGTGATCTCAGGATTATTACCTAAATGTTCTTTTACTAATTCAAGGATTTGATCAAACATAAATTTCGTTTTAAATAATAATGAAGAATTAAAAGTAGCAAAATTTCAGTTACTTTATTTAAATGTCTTTATTAATTAAGCGTGATATTACAGCTTATTTAGAACGGATATTCTAAGTTGTGCAGATTAACTTTTAAAAATTAATGTTGCGTGAGTTTGATAAATTAACTGGCAGTAATAAGATTTTTAATGCTTTATTTTGCTTACTTAAAAAGCGCTGCATGTACGAACTGTTGCATAAAAAAATATCGGAGTTGATTGCGATTTCTGATGAAGAATTTAATTTTTGCAAAACACTTTTTGTCCCAAAAAAATTAAGGAAGCGGCAATATCTTTTGCAGGAAGGCGACGTATGTAAATACAATACTTTTGTTTCAAAAGGCCTGCTGCGTTCTTATACAATTGATGATAAAGGAACCGAACACATCCTGCAATTTGCCTTCGAAGGCTGGTGGATTGGAGATATTTATAGTTTTATTACTGAAAATCCTTCCAACTTCAATATTGAAGCACTTGAAGATTGTGAGTTGTTATTAATTACGAAACCTTCTATGGATATTTTATTTGAAAAGGTGCCAAAATTTGAACGGTATTTTCGTATTCTTATTCAAAACAATTTAATTGCAACTCAAAGAAGGTTGATGGGTACATTGAGTGAGACGGCAGAAGAAAAATATACGAACCTCATGAATAATTTTCCCGGATGCCTTCAGCGGGTTCCGCAACATATGATCGCCTCTTACCTGGGTATTACACGGGAAACGCTTAGTCGTATTCGTGGCCAGATGGCTGCACGTAAATAATCTGTTGACATAGATCAATACAATTTATTATCCTATCGCAATGGAACACTCCCTCTTGTGAGCGTAGCTTTGTGTTGTAAAAAAAAGAGCTATGGCGGCAAAAAAAACAGTAGCAATTATCGCATCAACCGAACAAAAGACATCCGCTGTTGTTGATAAGCTTTTGGGAGAACCATATCGGTTACTGTTGTTGGAGAAAGAACCAAATCAATTGGCTCAACTTTCGGCAAAAATACAAGTAAAGCATCCCGCTCTTGAGTTTGAAGTGGTGAATTGTTTGAGGGATGGTTGTTGGGAGGCGGACGTAATCATTCTTGATGTGTCGTGTAGTGAGCAAAAAGAAGTGGCTGAATTGATCAAGGAAGTGGCTACACAAAAGCCGGTAGTAAATTTTTCAGATCATGAAAATATTGAGCTGGAAAATTTGATGGAGTACTCAAAGGTCATAACGTTGGTTAATACACGAGAATCGTCGGAAAGTTCAGTTTGTAGCAAGGACCATGACGCCATAAGGGAAGTTTCTGAAATCCTGGATACTCTAAAACGAAGCAAAACTTAATAAACGAATCAATTAATAAACAAAAAAAATATAATCATTTAAAATTTAAATTATGGCAAACACTAAATGGGCATTGGACCCGATTCACAGCGAAGTAGTCTTCAAAGTAAAACACCTTATGATCTCAACCGTTACGGGTCACTTTAAAAAATTTAACGTGATAGCCGAGACCGGTACCGAAGATTTTAGTTCAGTTAAAAATCTTGAGTTCACCGCCGACGTTGATTCCATCACTACTAATAATGAACAACGTGATGGTCATTTAAAATCTGCAGATTTCTTTAATGTTGAACAATTTCCTCAGTTGAAATTCGTGGGTAATAAATATGATGTTAATGATGACGAAGGAAGTATTTCAGGCGAATTGACCATGCACGGAGTAACGAGGCCCTTAACATTGAAGGTAGAATTTGGGGGTATTGTTCAGGATCCTTACGGTCAAACAAAAGCAGGCTTTACCGTGACCGGGAAATTAAACAGGAAAGACTTTGGATTAAGTTGGGGCACTGTTACCGAAACAGGCAGCGTAGTTTTGAGTGATGAAATAAAAATAAATGCGGAAATTCAATTGGTAAAGCAAGTTCGGAAATTAGTTGCAGAAGAACAACCCGCATAACAGGAGGTATAAAATGGAAGACAGAATATTAGGACTACATCACATAACGGCTATTGCCGGAAATGCCAAAAGAACCCTGGAATTTTATACAAAAATTCTGGGGTTGCGGTTGGTAAAAAAGACAGTTAATTTTGATGACCCCGGCACCTATCATTTCTATTTTGGCGATGAAAAAGGTACGCCCGGAAGTATCCTCACTTTCTTTCCCTGGGAAGGGATGAGGCAGGGAACTGCGGGTACAGGGATGGCTACAGAAATCGGTTATTCGGTACCGTTAGATAGCCTCGGATTTTGGTCCGATCGGTTGAAGCATTACCAGGTAAAACATGATGAAATAGAAGAAAAATTTGGCGAAAAATATCTTTCATTCAGGGACCCCGATGGCTTAAAAATAAAATTAGTGGCACCGTCAGTCCCGGATAGCAGGACACCATGGGAAACTGACGAAGTAAAAGCAAATTCAGCAACGAAAGGCTTTCACAGCATTACCTTAATGCTGAAAAACGTAACACCTACCGCAAAAATTTTAACTGATATTTTAGGATATCAATTAACTAAACAAGATGGTATTAACTATCGGTTCACCACAGACGCAATCGGTAATGCATCAATTATTGATATAATTGAAGCACCATCTGTAGCCCATGGTATCGTTGCTGCAGGAACCAATCATCACGTTGCCTTCAGGGTAAAGGATGATAATATATTGATGGATTACCGGGAAAAGATTGAGCGTATTGGTTTAAACATCACCCAAAAAATTGACCGGGATTATTTCTTCTCACTCTATTTTCGGGAACCCGGCGGTGTATTGTTTGAATTAGCGACCGATAATCCCGGTTTTACAAGAGATGAAGCGTTGAGTGAGTTGGGAACACATTTAAAATTGCCGCGGCAATACGAGGGCTCAAGAAAGGAAATCGAAAAAGTGTTGCCGGCGCTCGGTTAGAAATGTGTAAACCTGGTTAACTGAAATTATATATGATGGATGAAGCACAATTGAATTTGAAGAAGAATGGATGTGGATATTTTTCTATATCCGAAGGAGAGGAAAAGGTTGCAGAGATGAACATAGGTGTCTCAGGCAACCAACTTACCGTGTATCATACGGAAGTGTTGCCCAAGGCCGAGGGTAAAGGGTTGGCAAAAAAATTGCTTGTTGCTATGGTTGAATATGCAAGAAAAAACAATTTAGAAGTTATTGCACTTTGTCCTTGTGTTCATGCGCAGTTTTTAAGACATCCCGATGAATACAGCGATATATGGAAAAATAAAAAAAATTGAGATATGCATAAGAAAGAAGAAATACCGGTAATAGAACCAAAAGACATAATAATTGGCAATGCAGATGCACCGGTTAGCATTATGGAATTTGTAGATTATGAAAGCGAAAAATGTGCACAGGTTCACGAATGGTTCAAAGGCATTATGCAAACATTTGAAGGGAAAGTAAATTTTAATTTCAGGCATTTTCCCCTGGTAAGGATTCATCAACGGGCACATAAAGCCGCTGAAGCAGCCATTGGCGCCGCACAGGAAGGTAAATTCTTAGAGATGCATGAAATGCTTCTTAACAACCGTCGTCACCTGGGCACCATCACACTTAAATCATACGCGAAAGAAATTGGCATTACCAACAAGTCATTTTTAAATGATTTAATCAATAGCAAATATGGATGGTTTGTGCAGGATGATTTAAAACATGGAATTGATCTCGGTGTAAGGGATGTTCCTGCATTTTTCGTGAATGGTGAAAGACTTGAAGGAAATATTACGGCAAAATCATTAACAGCATTTATCAATGATGCATTAAAGAAGAAGAAAATACGGAAGGCGGCATAAGACGGATCTCTAAAAATAAAACATGGGCAAAGTAATCGCAACTGCAGAAGTTACTAATAACGGTAACCAGTATACGTCAGATGTTAGTATCAACCAGCACGATCTCCTCGTGGATGAACCTATGGAAAAGGGCGGAGAAGATTTGGGCCCGGCGCCGGGGGATTATTTATGTGCAGCATTGGCATCGTGTAAGGCAATTACATTGCGTATGTATGCGCAGCGCAAAGGTTGGCAAATAGAGGAAATAAAAGTAAAAGTAGACCTCGTAAAAAATACACAAAGCCAGCCGGTGTCGGACAGCTTTGTTTGCGAGCTTAGCTTTGCTGGAAGCCTTGATGAAGAGCAAATTAAAAGATTGGAAGTTATAGCCAGGTCGTGCCCGCTTCATAAACTTCTGGAGCGGCCCACTGAAATAATTACAACATTGGTACAGGAAAGTGCTTTATAGTTTTTGATGATGACTGACACAACTAAATTACATACAAAGAAAATACTCAGTTCCGGTAAAAAGCTGGAAGAAGCAGAAAGGGCTTTAATTATGATCCATGGACGTGGAGCTAATGCTCATGATATCCTTTCTCTTGCCGACTATTTGCAGGTAGCTGATTTTGCATTGCTCGCTCCCGAAGCAACAAATAATACATGGTATCCCTATTCCTTTATTGCACCGGTCTCGCAAAACGAACCCTGGTTGTCATCTTCTTTGCAGGTAGTGAAAGATCTTGTTAGCGACATTAACGCCGCCGGAATAACCGCAGAAAATATTTATTTTTTAGGGTTCTCACAAGGTGCTTGTTTAACGCTGGAGTACGTGGCAAGAAATGCCATGAAATACGGGGGCGTGGTAGCATTCACCGGCGGCTTAATTGGGGAAACTATTGATAAGAACAACTATACCGGCGACTTTAATAAAACACCTGTTTTCATTGGGAGCAGTAACCCGGATCCCCACGTGCCTGTTGAACGGGTTCACGAGTCAACAAAAATTCTAAAAGATATGAATGCCGTTGTTACACAAAAGTTGTATAACGGGATGGGACACACGATTTCAAAAGATGAAATTGACCTGGCCAATACACTTGTCTTTAATTCCTAAAATAATTGTAAATACCGCCTTAAAGACTACTTTGAGAAATAGGCGGGCTTCCTGGTCTTATTGAAAACAGGCTAGCTATTACCGTTAGTTTAAAACCTGTCGACTGCTATTTAAACTTAAAGTTTACTGAAATTACGTCTGACACAAGACTTGTCGTTTGTGTGTAATGCCCATATCGCACCTCAAGAGCATTCAACCCTTTGAAAACGCCTTTAGGTGGAGCAATTCGAAAATTCACTCCATAAAACTGGCTATTAAATGCTGACAGCGAATAATTGCTCGTGTAATATGATTCTGTTGAGACATGCTTTTCGAATGGCGCAAAATAGTATGCGGCCGTTTGTGTATAGTACCTGTAAAATGGCGCCACGGAAATAAAAGGTGTGATCTTAACCGGAACTTCCAGGCTTGCCGTGTGCGACTGTATTCCCCAGGTATCAGCATAATACCGGTAATACGATCGTAAAATAATTTTATCGCCAAGGAAATAATTCAGGCGAATGCCCACTGGTAATTTTAACCGGTTCGAGGGAAGTTTTTCAACATTATCCGTGCCATCCTGGAAGTATACCCTGTGGAAAGGCAAACCAAGATACCCGGTTTGGGCAACACCATCCAATAGAAGAACTCCTTCCAGGCGCTTATTAATAACCTGCGAAAACGATAACGATAAAGTTCCTGTAGTTCGTGGTTTTGAGGGGATTTTGTACCTGCTTTCATCACCACCGCTAGCCGATGTTATTGTTACTTCTTGTACAAATTCTGAAGGATAAATTAATTTAACCCGATCGAAATAACCGCTCAATTTTGCATTGAATTCTCCGTTGTGTTTTGTCTTCTTTGAAAATTCAGCGTCAAGCCCATAAGAAGTGTAATTATATTCTTTGGAATAATAAAGTCCCAATCCCATGCCGGTTCCTTTTTTGGCGTTTTCAACATTCCAGTTAAGTGAAGGATAAATGCGGGTACCGCCTGTTTTAGAAGCTCCCGTTTTACTTACAAAAGCTGAAGAAGCTGAAGTGTGGTGATCAAACCCAAGGCCCGCCGTTATTGTGTTCTTCCGTTGCATTGCATCCCATCCGATCCATTTCACCTCCAGTCCGTTTGAAAGGTCAGATACTTTTTCAGTGCCGATACCGCCAGTTATTGCCGAGTGATTGCCATTCTGGTTGTAATAACTGGATACAAGGTTGACCTCATCAATCTTTAATGGCTTAGCTATATAAAACGAGGTATCCTTATCCTGGTATTGCGAAAAGGCATGCAACATCATTAAATAAATACCTACAAGAGTTAAGCAAATCTTTTTCATGAATTATTTTAGGGATGAATTTGTAATTAGTTACAGCCACAGCCACCACCGGTTTTACCACCGTTAGCGCCCGATGCACCTTCGCGGTAAGATTGAAAATTCAGTTCATTTTTTTCCACTTTGCGGTTGCCGAGAATCATTTCAGAATCATTAATCCTGCTTTTTTGGTACTCCTTCACATTGGCACACGAGGCCAATACAATGACAGCTGTTAAGGCGAGTGTTATTTTTTTCAAAACTTTTATTTTCATGTTAAGTTTTTATTCGAAGCTTCGTTAAGTCGACCGGTTACTAATTCAATTTATTAGCTAATTTTTATTTTGCAGATCTATTGGCGTAGTAAACATTTAATACTTCATCTGAAAATTGCTGCACGCCTTCATCGGGATATCCATCCCACGCTTTTAAAACTTTCCCATCAGCATCGAGCAGCAGTGTATATGGAAATTTGCCTTCTGGATTATACTTATCTGCAAGGGCATCATTTTGTTTTTTTGTTTGGGCATCCAATTGGTTTTTTCTATTCCTTGGAAAATCCGCATTCACCATTACTATCGAAGTATCTGTCATTTTTATGAAAACGTCATTGTCTAAAATTTCTTTTCTCAATCGCATGCATGGGCCGCACCAATCAGAGCCGGAAAAATTTAATAAAATAAGTTCATGTTTTTCTTTGGCTATTTTTTTTGCGATTTCAAAATTTGACTGCCATGGCGAAAAAGACATCGCAGCTGCGCAAAACATCAGTACTAGTATTTTTTTCATGAGTTTTTTGTGATCTATAATTTGAAAGATGGTTTTTATTTTATTTGGTTGGGTATTAAATGCCCTCTAACTTTTTTTTAACAAACAAATATTATTTTATGTCTGATAAGATCTGAAAGTAATTCGCAACTCTCCGGGTCACAAGAATTACTTAATTAACCAAATCTTGTAGCCCGCAAGAGCGGCGATTGCTTCCTGTGATTAACAATTCTTCAGCCAGAAAAGAGTAATTCCTGCAGGTAATTAATTCTTTGCCGCGGATTGATTGAATTTTTTCTATAGTTTAACAAATGTCATTTAAAAAGATAGATCGCCGGTTTATGTAAACCTGATATTATCCGATGAATAAACGACATTATTGTCATCTATGACTATTGCCTCGATGTCCTTCATTTGGTTGATAAGGTTCATTCCTGCTTTAAGGCCCATAACCATTACCGGTGTTGCCATTGCATCCGCAATTTCGGCATTAAGGGTAATGATAGTTACACTTTTTATACCAGATACCGGCAGGCCTGTACGTGGGTCAATTGTGTGTGAATACTTTTTTCCATTGATCATTACAAACTTCTCGTAGTTTCCCGAGGTAGCAACGGCCATGTTGGTCACGTTTATGTAAGAAAATAGTTGATTCGAATGGTTGGGGTCAGCAATTCCTATCGTCCACGGCTGACCGTTAGGTTGCAATCCCCACGTGGTGAGATCGCCTGAAGCGTTTACAATTCCGCTGTCAACACCTTCTGACTTCATTATATATCTCGCTCTTTCTGCAGCATATCCTTTTCCAATTCCTCCAAAACCAATCCTCATACCTTTTTCTTTTAGAAACACTGTGCTGTTTTCATCATCAAGAATAATATTCCTGTAGTTGATGAGACGAACCATTTTTTTTGCCGTCTCTTTATCCGGCAGTGCTTTCATATTCGTATCAAAATTCCACAAGCGCTTGTCTATTGATCCATACGAAATATCAAATGATCCCTGTGTAACTCTTGAAATGCGCAGCGACCTTTCGATAAGTTCAAAAGTCTCTCGCGATACGTTAACCGGCGCCATTCCGGCATACCGGTTAATGAGGCTTGTTTCACTTTCTTCGCTGAAAGTCGTCAGTAATTTTTCTATGCGTTGTATTTCGCGAATTCCTGCGTCTATGCGTTCATTGGCCCACGTCTCATTATCAGAAACGGCACTAATTTCAAAGTGGTTGCCCATCAGCTTCAAAGCCTTTTTAAATACGGTGCGTTCTGTCATGTGAATAAATTAAACGATAGTTTTCTTTAATGGAATTACGTGCATTGAATTTTTTTGGAAGAATAGTTTGAACGAAATTAATATCAAAAAGAGCAATCATATTTCCGGCAGGCAAAAAATATGTTAAGCCATCGTTAATAGAAGAACGCAGCAGAAACCGGTTGCTTCTTATCTATCGCCCAAATATTTAAAATAAAGAAGGATTTTTCCCGGTAAGGCAAATTGAAATTTTCTTACGGATATATTTGATCCCACAGCAAATTCTTCAGATGATTTTTCATTTTGTGAATTAATAATAATTATGATTTTTCACCATTGAACTGATGACAATAATCATATCCTTAAACAAATTAAATAAATATTTTTGTCAGGTATCAGAATATGTGTAGCTTGATTTAGCCTTTTTATTTTTTCGTAAAGGGATACTTGTTCTCCTGGTTTAAAATTGCCGAAAAGGAATTTTCCTGCCGGGATATTAGGCTTAAGAACCGAAAATACATGTGCCCGATTTACTTATAAAATTCCAAACTCAAACGATGACTAACGGTAATGAAAAAAAATTTGAAGAGCCCCTCCAAACACAGATGCTTAACAAACTTTGGGAACTTCAAAGAAACAATGGATACATTCATGACGATAATGTAAAACAGCTCGCCAAACTATTCAACATTTCTGAAGTTGAAGTGGAGGGTGTAATTTCATTTTATCATTTTTTTCAACGCACACCTACTGGCAAATACACTATCTATCTCAACAACAGTATAGTGTCTGATATGAAGGGCTTCAACCGGATTAAAGAAACATTGGAAAGAGAAACCGGGGCAACATTTGGGTCGGTTGACCGAACAGGTACTTTTGGCCTTTTTCTTACTCCCTGTATCGGATTAAGCGACCATGAGCCAGCCGCGTTAATCAACTTTTATCCTTTCATTAATCTCAATACGATTAAGGTAAAAGAGATTATTACGAAATTAAAGAATGGTGCAACTGCCGAATCAATATGTGATACACCTGATGATAACATACGCCATACTCCTCCGGGAAATAAAACCGTTTTCTTCAAAGACTTCACGCCGGGAGTAGCGATTGCTAAAATAGAGAAAATGGGACCAACAGGTGTGATTGAAGAAATAAAAAAGTCTGAGCTTTCCGGCCGCGGCGGTGCCTACTATCCAACATGGAAAAAATGGGAAGCGGCGAGGACGCAAACAGCCTTTCCAAAATTTGTTGTGTGTAATGCCGATGAAGGTGAACCTGGTACTTTTAAAGACCGTGTGCTGATGAACACTCAAGCCCAATCATTAATTGAAGGAATGATCATTTCGGGATATACAATAGGAGCAGAATATGGAATTATTTATTTGCGTGGTGAATACTGGTGGCTGAAAAATAAACTAGATGAAGCAATAAAAGAATATCATTCCAAAGGTTTGTTAGGGAAGAACTGCGGTAACATAAAAGGTTTTGATTTTGATATCAGGATACAAATGGGGGCCGGCTCTTATGTGTGTGGCGAAGAAACCGCGTTGCTTGAATCATTGGAAGGTAAGCGGGGTGAGCCAAGGACCAAATGGTTTTTCCCTGTTGAAAAAGGTTATTTGCAATTGCCCACAATTATAAATAATGTAGAAACTTTTTGCGTGGCTGCAAAAATAATTGAGATGGGTGCGGACGAATATTTGAAACTGGGTATCGCCGGTTCCCCGGGAACTAAACTGATCAGTGTTTCCGGCGATTGCCAACTACCAGGCATATACGAAATTGAATGGGGCATGACGATCGGGGAATTACTGGAACTGTGTAAAGCAGAAGATCCCTATTACATCCAGGTAAGCGGCCCCTCGGGAGAAGGTATCTCTATGAAGGAAAAATTCCGGCGCATCTCTATGCTCGACGAGCACGATGGCAAAGACATCCGCTGCGGCGGATCATTTATGGTTTTTGATACACACCGTGATCTCGTAAAAGTATTGCTGAATTTTTCCGAATTCTTTAAACATGAATCCTGCGGCATTTGTACACCATGCAGAGCGGGGAATTTTATCATACAAAGAAAACTGGAACGCCTCGATAATGGTTTGTCGAATGAAGCTGACCTGAAAGAACTACGAAGCTGGGGTACCATCATGAAAAACACAAGCCGGTGTGGCCTTGGTAAAACTGCTACCAATAGCCTGGTCAACGCAATGGACAAATTTCATGAATACTTTGCAACAAAGCTTGATAAGGATTATAATGGATTGAACCTGAAATTTGATATGGACGCAGCTACAAAAGATTATGAAGAATATAAAATATGACCTGTTATGTCAAACATGATAAATATAACAATTGACAGTAAAAGCATCCAGGCTGAAGAGGGGAAAAACCTGGTGCAGGTAGCAAAAGACAACGGTATTTTTATTCCATCGCTATGTTATTATCCACATATAGAACCGCCTTTGGGAACCTGCCGGGTATGCACCTGCAAGATCAACGGAAAATTTGGTCCGGCTTGTACGGAAAAAGTTACCGAAGGACTTACAGTTGAAGTAAATACTGCGGAGCTAAAAGATACCAGGAAGGCATTGGTAGAGATGATGTTTGCAGAAGGAAATCATATTTGCCCTGCATGTGAAAAAAGCGGCAATTGCGACCTGCAGCATATGGGATATGAATTGGGCGTTTCTTCTACACGCTTCCAACATTTATTTAAAGATCGCATTATCGACTTTAAACCGACGAGGATGGTGATGGAACACAACCGCTGCATTAAATGCCTGCGGTGCGTGGTTGACGTGGTTACCGACGATGGTAAAAAAGTATTTACCTATCAAAACAGGGGTAATGAAACTTTCGTGGGAATCGACTATGAACAGGAAGCCAAACTAACGGAGGAACAGGCCATCAAAGCAATGAAGATATGCCCAACGGGCGCTATCATTGTGCGTGGAGTTAGCATCGCAGAGCCATTTGGTAACAGGAAGTTTGATTTAGAATCAGTTCAAGGCAAGTACTTTGTAAAAGAGCCTAAATTTACAGGACCGGCCAAAATGAATAAGAAGAAAATAGCCACCGTTTCTTTAGCCGGGTGCTTTGGCTGCCATATGTCTATGCTTGACATTGACGCAGAACTTCTTGATTTAATCGAACTGGTCACCTTTGATAAATCACCCCTGACCGATTTAAAAGAATTCACCTCACGTTGTCACCTGGGAATTATTGAAGGAGGTTGTTGTAATGATGAAAATATAGAAACACTTAGAAAATTCAGGGAAAATTGCGATATACTGGTTGCTTTGGGTGAATGTTCAGTATGGGGAGGCCTGCCTACTTTACGAAATTCCATTCCGTTAAGTGAATGCCTTGACGAAGCTTACCTGAATTGCGTTACCAACGAGCCCGGAAACAATATTGTACCTTATCATGAAGATCTTCCAAAAATTCTTGACCGCGTGTATGCGTGTAACGAGATCGTGAAGATCGACCATTACATTCCCGGCTGTCCGCCTGATGCCAACTATATATGGAAGGTGGTAAAAAATCTTCTTTGGGGGGAAGAGTATTCCATTCTTTATTCGGAATTTAAATATGATTAAGAAATGAACAGAAAAATAACAATAGATCCGGTAACCAGGGTGGAAGGCCACGGCAGGGTTACTATTCATCTTGATGAATACGGGCAGGTGAAAGATTCTTTTTTTCACATTGTGGAGTTCAGGGGGTTTGAAAGATTTATACAGGGGCATCCTTATTGGGAGGCGCCTGTCCTAGTACAAAGGTTATGTGGTATTTGCCCGGTGAGTCATCACCTGGCAGCAGCCAAAGCAATAGACCAGATTGTTGGACTTGATCCGAAAGATCTTTCACCAACTGCGTCTAAGCTTCGCCGTTTGATGCATTATGGGCAGGTTTTTCAGTCACATGCGTTGCATTTTTTTTATCTCGCTTCACCCGATTTATTATTTGGCATAGATGCGCCTGCGGAGAAAAGAAACATCGTAGCGGTAGCTATTGAAAACAGGGAACTCGCTTTGAAAGGAATTACGATGAGAAAGTTCGGGCAGGAAATAATTAAGGCAATTGCAGGAAAAAGAATTCATGGAATTCTTGCAGTGCCGGGCGGCGTTTATAAAACATTCACTAAGGAAGAAAGAGAATATTTTTTGGATGGAAAAAATATTGAAAACATTGATACAATGATAGAATGGTCGCTATCGATGGTAAACTTTATGAAAGCGTATCATGAAAAGAACCGGAAGTTTTTGGATGAGTTCGCGGCATTTCCTTCAGGCCATTTAGGCACTGTAAATGACGATGGCGGTTTAGAATTATATGATGGAAAATTAAGAGCCATCGATAGTGAAGGGAACATTACATTAGATGATATTTCGACTGACGTATACGAAGATTATTTTTCAGAAGCTGTTGCACAATGGTCTTACATGAAATTCCCCTATCTCAAAAAGTTAGGAAGAGAGAAGGGGTGGAATAGGGTGGGGCCATTGGCCCGGATAAATTTGTGTAAATTTATTCCAACGCCTTTAGCCGAAAAAGCAAGACAAGAGTACTTCGCTTTTACAGGAAAGCAAATTAATAATAGTTCTTTATTTTCTCATTGGGCCCGCCTTATCGAGGTACTGCATTGCGCAGAAGAAATGAAAACGTTGTTGCACGATCCCGAACTTATGGGGGATGACCTTGTGCGTAAGGGAGTAGGCCGCTTAAAAGGGATAGGAATTATAGAAGCGCCCCGTGGCACGCTTACACATCACTACGAGGTAGACGAAAAAGGAATGATAACGCGGTGTAACCTTATTGTTTCCACTACGCACAATAATGATGCAATGAACACCGCCGTGAGATGGGTTGCCGACAATGTGATTAGTAACAAAGGAACTATCACAGATGGCATGCTCAACCAGGTTGAAATTGCTATCAGGGCTTACGACCCGTGCCTTAGCTGTGCTACACAGGCAATTGGCAAAATGCCGCTGAAGGCTGAATTGTATAACTATAAGGGGGAGTTAATCGATGAAAGATTTAAAGATTGATCCGATAGCTCCCGGTAACTGTAGGGAGGTGTCAAATAAAGTTCTTCTTATTGGTATCGGTAATAGTGGCCGGGGAGATGATGGACTGGGCTGGAAGTTTACGGATATGCTTAAGCGTTATAAGTTTGATTTTCTTGATTATGAATATCGGTATCAATTGCAGGTAGAAGATACGCTATTAATTTCCCGGTATAGTGAGGTGATCTTTGCAGATGCATCACATGAGGTACTTGAAAATGGGTTTGAAGTAAAATCCTGCATTCCTGCAAATCACTATTTTTTTTCGTCTCACATCCAAAGCCCCGAAACGATTCTTTACCTGGCAAACGATCTTTATGATAAACAACCGGCGGCGTATACAGTGGCGATATCTGGGCTATATTGGGAACTGAAAACTTCTTTGAGTAAGGAAGCTAAAAAGAATTTGCAATCAGCGATTGCTTTTTTTCTGGAAGATTTTTTACCATCGGTTCAGCAGGGGATTCAGGCTGAAAAAAAGTTAATTACAAGATCAACTTCCTGATATCTTCGCCCGTACCCGGTTTAACGTGTGACAATAGTCATAAATTTTATTGATCGAAATCATATCATTTTTCCCGTTGGTAAATTTTGGAATGTTTGGAATATTAACTGACCAGGATGCTAGGCTACATCATTCGTTTTGCTGATTAAAATCATAAATGGAGACTCGGTTATTTTCTAATATAGCGTTTCTTTTAAGATAGTTAAATTCTATTTTATGTATTTCTTAATCATTAGCTTATTCGTTGCTCCGGCGATCATAAGTGCGCTATTGCTAATACTCCCTAAAACATTTTCGAGAATACTGATCATTGCTGCGTCCATTGTACTATCGGCAATATCACTTTACTTATTTTTAACAATAAAGGAAGCATTTCATTTTGCCGTTCCTCACTATATGAACGCAGGTGTATCTGTTGCAGATATATTGTTGCTGCTGTACTTTGGAAGCGTAGCTATTCGTAAAAAAAGCTTGCTTGTTGGTTTGTTGACTGTTTTACAACTGGGAACACTACTGTATCTACTTAGAATAATTCCTGAAGAATATGATATGCAATTCACCGTTGACAAGTTGAGCGTATTCATGTTTCTTTTGATCAATGTTATTAGTGGATTGATTTCGATATTCTCCATTCAATATATTGACGGCGAGGATTGCAGCGCCTTTCGTAAAAAATATTTTCTCTCCATTTTATTCTGGTTCATTGCCGTTATGAACATGATTGTTTCTTCAGATAACCTGGAATATTTTTTCCTGTTTTTTGAGTTAACAACCCTGGCTTCATTCTTATTTATTGGTTTCAGAAAAGACGCAACCTCTGTTAAAAATGCACTTACGGCCTTATGGATGAATCAAGTTGGCGGCCTTGCTATTTTAGCAGCTATATTTTTCATTATCTATAACAAATATGGAACGGCTACATTCAGCAATGTACTGGCACATTCATCATCGACAGGTATTTTATTACCTCTTGCATTGCTTTGTGTTGCTGCACTGGTAAAAGGTGCGCAGATGCCTTTTAGTAAATGGTTGCTGGGCGCTATGGTGGCTCCAACACCCGTTAGTGCCTTGTTGCATTCGTCCACCATGGTAAAAATTGCACCATTTATTATACTGCGTTTATCGCCCGCATTAAAGGGAACGCCTGTTGCATCTGTAGTTATAGCAATGACGGGTTTTGTTTTTGTTGCCGCAGCCATTGGAGCATTATCGCAGGATAATTTTAAAAGAATATTGGCTCACTCTACGATTGCTTTGCTGGCTTTGATGATTATGATGGGAGCGGTTGGAACACCCGTTACCATAGTTGCTGCGTTAACACTTATATTTTTTCACGGTCTTTCAAAATGCATGTTATTTCTGAATGCCGGCATCCTGGAAAGAATATTTCATTTTAAGCAAACATCAGACATGGATAGGTTGGCAGAAACCGGGCCTTTCACTTCATTGGTAATATCAATTGGGTTTATGTCTTTGTTGCTTCCGCCCTTTGGAGCCTTTATTGGAAAATGGTTTAGTATTGAATCATTGGGGGCGTTAGCAATAAATCAGAAGCTACTGGGGGCATTGGTTATTGTTGCCATAGCCTGTGGTGGCGCCATTTTATCCTTATTGTATTTCAAGGTATTGGGGTTATTGATTGCACGAAGAGGCGACGAGGATGTAATTAAATTTGAAAAGACAAAGCCATTATATTCAGACACGATCTTCATTTTAATGGGATTAATAATCTTGAGTGTTTTGAGTTTCCCTTTTTTAATGACGCATTATTTTGTACCGGTCGCCTCTCAAACGTTACAGGTGCCAATTGATGTGGCAACTTATGGCTGGAAATTGCATATCGGCGCCATGACATTGCCTATAATTCCATTGTTAATCGCGTTTTTGTTGCTACCGGTAACTATCATAACGGCGATGTTTATACGATTTAAGAATGTGGACAGGGCAAAAGAATATGCTTGCGGCGAAAAGATAGATTATTCCTTTTCATCATTCTATTTTGCAACCGATAAAGCCACACCTTATTTTTCTGTTATTGGTGTTTTGTTTTTTGTTGCACTCATTGTAGTATCTGTTGTATAAAGAAGTTGAAAATGAAAATTAGTTGACTGAAAATAATTGATCATGAAAGAAGTTTTAATTCCGGTTTTACTCATACTCATGGCACCGCTGATCGGGGGTCTGGTTTATGGTTTTGAGCGGATAGTAAAAGCCCGTATGCAAAGAAGAATCGGGCCACCCTTGTTGCAGCCTTTTTATGATTTTTTAAAACTGGCTGATAAAAGAAGAATGATTGTTCACTCCATGCATGCTTTTCTTGGTATCATGCATTTTGTGTCCTTATGGTTTGCGCTGGCAGTATTATTATTAGGTGGGGATTTAATTTTAGTAATCTTCCTTCACCTTTTATCTACTTCACTGCTAATCCTTGCCGGCTACAGTACCCGCTCCATTTTTAGTCACCTTGGAGCCAACAGGACCGCAATTAGCATCCTGGCTTATGAGCCGGTGTTGATATTAATTGCTGTTTCTGTGTTTATGTTTACCGGGAGTTTTGACGCCTCTTCAATTTTTAGTTTTAATGAACCATTGCTATTTAAAATGCCATTAGCATTTGTTGCATTGCTGTTGATTTTACCTATTAAACTAAAAAAATCTCCATTTGATGTTGCTGAAGCACACCAGGAAATAACCGGCGGTGTGGAACTGGAATTTTCAGGTATTTTTTT
>NZ_JBMQQG010000244.1:0-6290 GCF_057362405.1 Ginsengibacter sp. | reverse complement strand
GCAAAGCGCAATGCAATTACCTGTGATTTTCGTAAACGCTTATCCAATAGTTTGCCCGTTAGTACGAAATGCCGCAGATTTTCTTCGGCACGTATCGCCCGGTCCTGAGCAACCAGTGCAAACTTGCGTGCATACCATAACGTTATGATGCAACTATAACTTAACCCAAATATAATGCCTGCTACTAATCTTCCTGAATGTTGTTGATATGTCTTGACCAGGTTCCATGCTGCGCCGGCCAGGCATAAAATCAATATCGTTGAAACAACAAAATGATATAAGGGGACATAGCGCGAATGGTGTTTATAACTCTGTGCTTTCATACTATTTATTTAAGTTTTTAGAAATTGATTGCATTATTTCAGCAGGTCAAGCAAAGCCCATATTTTTTTTCTTACAACATTAGCATCGCCATCAAAATTATTTATTATAAATGCAAAAGCGTACTCAACTCCCTTTTTATCTTTTATGAACCCGGTGTAAGATACAACTCCTCCAATGGATCCGCTTTTCATTTTGATGCCGTTTATTTCGGGCAAGGCATTATAGAACGAAGGAAACCACGTTTGCTTTCTTGCGTATTGCATTACGCTCAACAACGTTGAAGCAGTTACACGATTGGCAGGGGAGAGACCGCTTCCATCGATAATATTCATTGCAGAAGGTTCAATTCCTTTTTTACTCCAATTTTTTTTTATAACACTTACACCACTGTCCGTTGCACCGACATTTGTGAATCGGTAGCCAAGTGTTTTTGTTAGAGATTCTCCATACAGGTTAATGCTTTTTTTCAAAAACCAGTAAACAATACTATCAAGGTCTGGCGAATAATGCGTGTAAAATGTATGCACCGGGTCATCATTCGGTTTTGCACCAGGATAAGCTTTGTCAATAGATTCGACCGGTAAGTTTTTAAGAGACGCTTCCAGCGATATCGCCAGTTGCTTTGCGGGCTCCGGCATAGAGCCGGAGATAACAAAATTATTTTCGTTCACGGGAATGGTTCCTCTCACGTTGCTATAAGTATTGCCTTGTGGTATAAAAATATACGAATTGTCGCCTGTACCTTTGCCTGCAGCGGTGGCCAACACATTAAGATTAAGTCCTGCAACAAAGGAAGGCTTGGTATTTACCAACGTTATTGTGTCACCTACATTCTTGCCGGATTTTAGAAAAAGGTCATATTGGTTTTCCCGCCAGTTGAGCGCTCGTGCACCCGCACCATAATAGTTGCCGATATCTTCCCATATCCATCCGCCGGGTGTCACCTCGCCTGTCCAGGCACCTTCATCTGTATAAACATGCCCTTTAATTTCGTTTATGCCTTCACGTAACAATGCATTTTTAAATTCAGCTAAAATATTTACTTCAGTTGTTTCGGGGTATCTCCAGCTTCCCAATGTCGGGTCACCACTTCCTTTAATGATTATATCTCCGTTCAACACGCCATTCACAATGTTGCCCGTATAACCCAGGCTGGTAGCATAAGTATAAGTATTTCCCAGCAATTCAAAGGCTGTTGATGCAGTTATCACTTTCTGGCAACTGGCAGGAGCCAGCCCGGTTTCGGTATTAACACGTGTAATGGTTTGGCCGCTTGAATTATCTACAACCAACAACCCGATAGTAGCATGGCTAAAAACTTTCTCTGCGGCAAACTTTTTATAAGCATTATTGAAAACGGTTTTAATATTTTGTGCATAGGCATGTATGGAACAACAGGAAACGAATAAAAGCAACAATTTTTTCAAACTAATTTTTTTATTCAAAACTAATGTAAAATGATAATCTTAATTTGCTGACCTAATTTTGCCCGATGAAAAATGTGAATGCAAGCATCGTAACTATTGGCGATGAATTACTGATAGGCCAGGTGGTGGACACCAACAGCGCCTGGATCGCTCAACAACTTAATAAAATTGGCGTGGCTGTAATACGGCGTGTAGCCGTTGGAGATAGTAGAGACGCAATTGTTCAAATATTGGATGAAGAGAGTATGAATGCCGACATCATTCTTTTGACAGGTGGCCTTGGCCCGACTTCTGATGATATTACCAAGACAGTTCTTTGCGATTATTTCGGGGGAAAAATGATTGTGAATGAAAAGGCGCTTGAAAATGTGAAATACTTGTTTGAAAAGGTATTTAAGCGGCCCATATCTGCTGTAAATCTTATGCAGGCTGAAGTTCCCGATGTATGTGACGTAATTCAAAATAAAAGAGGTTCTGCTCCGGGAATGGTTTTTAGCAAAGGAAATGCAACTTATATAAGTATGCCGGGAGTTCCTTACGAGATGAAGGGAATTATGGAGGATGCTGTAATTCCATTGTTAAAAGAAAAATTTCAATTACCTGTAATTGTTCACCGAACTATGCTTACTGCAGGCATTGGAGAATCGGCCCTTGCAGAAATCATTAAGGATTTTGAAGATGCATTGCCACCTGAAATTAAATTAGCTTACCTGCCCACCTACGGCATGGTAAGGCTTCGTTTGTCTTCATCAGGTTTTGATAAAATTTCGGTAGAAAAAAAGATTGATTACTATTTTAATGAGGTGAAAATTCTTGCAAAAGACTATCTCGTAACTGATGAGGACGAACCGATGCAGGTAGTAATTGGAAAAATATTGAAAGAAAAAAAGAAAACAGTTTCTACCGCAGAAAGCTGCACCGGTGGGTATATTGCACACCTTTTGACTTCGGTACCTGGGTCGTCTTTATATTACGAAGGCAGTATCGTTAGTTATTCATACAATGTAAAAGAAACTTTGCTGGGTGTGCATGAAAATACGTTAAACACTTTCGGAGCAGTAAGTGAACAAACAGTTCAGGAAATGTTGAAAGGATTATTGAAAAAATTAAATACCGATTATGGTATTGCAGTTTCAGGAATTATGGGCCCCGATGGCGGCACCGATGATAAGCCGGTAGGCACCGTTTGGATGGCCGTTGGAAATAAAGAAAATCATCAAACACAAAAAATTAACCTGCGTTTTAGCAGGGAGCGAAATATAGAAGTAACCGGAATGATGGCCTTGAATTTTTTAAGAAGATTTATACTGGCTAATTAATACCTCACGGGTTTTAAAAACCTGTGAGGTATTTAACTTATCGTTTTTACTTAATTTTGACCGTCGACAATTAATCATTTAATAATACATATATGAGCCTGGTAGATTTAGTAATGCCCAAGTTAGGGGAAAGCATCATGGAGGCCACCATTTTGAAATGGCTCAAGCAACCCGGAGATAGGGTCGAGCAGGATGAAGCGATTCTCGAAATTGCTACCGATAAAGTTGATAGCGAAGTGCCTTCAACGGTCGATGGAATTATTGCAGAAGTATTGTTTAAAGAAAATGACCTGGTACCCATTGGTAAAGTTATAGCACGAATAAACACAGAGACTAACGCGACTAATACACTAACAGCACCTGTAAACGATGCTCCTTCTAAAAGGACAGATCATTACGAAGAAGCAAATCTTGTTGAGGAAATACCCTATCAACCAACAGAAAAAGTTTCTACTTCACCCGGTACAAATGGTATTCGTTTTTACTCACCGTTAGTATTAAACATTGCATCAAGCGAAGGCATCTCGATGAGCGAGCTGGAACATATTGACGGAACAGGGCAGGACGGAAGAGTAAGCAAGAAAGATATTATGACTTACCTGGAAAGCAGGAAACATCAGCCACAGCAAAAATACGCTGAAAAGCCCGTTGATACTACTGTTCATGAAGTTCCGACTCCGCCGCAAAAACAGGAATATGCCACACCGGTTACTTTTACCGGTAACGTGGAAATTATTGAAATGGATCGCATGCGAAAGATGATTGCGAAACACATGGTTGACAGCAAGCATACCAGCGCCCATGTTACCAGCTTCGCAGAGTGTGACGTTACGAACCTCGTTTTATGGCGCGAAAAAGTGAAAGGCGAGTTTGAAAAAAGAGAAGGTGAAAAAATAACTTTCACTCCGTTATTTATCGAAGCGCTCATTAAATGTATTAAAAGATATCCCTTGCTAAATAGCAGTGTTGATGTGGATAGAATCATTGTAAAGAAAGACATTAACATAGGCATGGCAACAGCACTTCCTAACGGTAATTTAATTGTGCCTGTAATAAAAAATGCTGACCAGTTAAATTTAACCGGCCTTACCAAACAGGTAAATGGATTGGCTAATGCAGCCCGTACCGGCAAATTAAAGCCAGATGATACTGCCGGTGGAACCTTCACCATAACTAACGTGGGAACCTTCGGAAGTATAATGGGCACACCAATTATTAATCAGCCGCAGGTAGCTATTATGGCTGTTGGGGCAATTAAAAAACGTCCAGTGGTTATTGAAACGGAACAGGGAGATAGCATTGCCATCCGCCACATGATGTACATATCACTGAGTTATGATCATCGCATTATTGATGGTTCGCTGGGCTCTACCTTTCTAAATGCGGTTGCGAAAGAGTTTGAGAACTTTGATGGGAAAAGGAGCATTTAAAGCCTGAATGTGTAGGACTTGTTAGACGCTTCCCAATCTAAATAAGAAATAAGTTTAATTAAATCTTCATCGTTTTTTAAATTTAGCTTTCGGATGGATAAGTACGATTTAATTTCATCGGAAAATCGTCTAAGATTTTTCGTCAAAATTTTTTCATTTGGATTTATTCCCAGGTCAATCATTTTATTTTCTTTACATAGAAAAATAAAAACTTCCTCTTTAAGTGAATACTGCTTACGACCACCAACTCCATAAGTGTATGTTTCCTGAACCTTCTTCTGTAAACACTTTAAAAGCTTTAAAGATTCTCCGCCGTATAATATTTCATAAAATGTGAGACTGTCGTTTCCATTTATAGCCGGAAAGCCATTTTTAAAACTATAAATTTTATTTTCATTCGGATCTTCCGGATACTTCAGCACAAAAGCGTTGACAGGATAATCAATAGAGTAAGCTTTATTATCTTTTTTAAAAAACAATCTGCCGTTATAGAGTGAAAAGCCCACTGTTGAATCTGTAAATTTGATTCCATTTTTAAACTGTACAATTCCTAATCCCCATTGATCCTTAAATAGGGGCGAGCCGGCAATATCACTGCTATTGCCTATGGGTATTATCGAGCCATCTGCGTTATGAAATTCCAGGTTATGAGGAATACCATCATCTCCCATAAATTTCATATCAATCTGGGCATTACTTGCTACTGGATATAAAATACAGCTTAGAGTTAAAATTCCATCAAAACAAATTCTAAAAAATTTGCGAAGCATAGGAGGCGTCTTTTAATTCTTAAGAACCTTACAGCAATTGTTAAATATTTGGCTTTGAACGAGCTGGATATTTAATGGTACTCTAATATACAGTTTTAAATGTTACATGCATAATAATGCTAACTATTAGAACTTCCACAGGCTATTTCAGGCAAGAATTGCTTTCAATAAACCTTCTATAATTAACTTTCGGTATAAGTTAAATGAGAGCCGCTTTTAAACTTCTTCCGTCCACTTATCCCTGTCATCGGGGCTAAATTTCCACGGAGCAAAATTGTTTTCAATGTTGCCAAACATCGTATTCCATTCGGCAGGAGCATTACTTTCTTCCATAACCAAAGAACGGCGGAGTTCAAAAATAATGTCGAGTGGGCTAATACTAACGGGGCATTCTTCTACGCATGCGTTGCAAGTTGTGCAGGCTCTCAATTCTTCGGTGGTGATATAATTATGTAAGAGCGTTTTGGAATCATCTTTAAAAGAACCGTTTGCTTTAATGTTCTTTCTTACTGCCTCCATTCTGTCGCGGGTATCCATCATTATTTTACGGGGATTCAATAATTTTCCGGTAATGTTAGCCGGGCAGGCAGCAGTGCATCTTCCGCATTCGGTGCAGGTGTATGCATCTAATAAATTTTTCCAGCTTAAATCGAAAATGTCTTTAGCACCGAAATTCGGCGATTGTGCCTCAGCGTTAGCAGGCGCCAGTTCGGGTTTAAACATATATTGAACTTCCTTTTCCACGCTTTCCATATTCTCCATTTTGCCTTTTGGCTCCAGTGGTTTATAGTAAGCATTTGGAAAAGCCAGTAAGATGTGAAAATGTTTGCTGTAAGGCAAATAATTAAGAAATGCAAAAATGCCCGTGATGTGCAGCCACCAGCAGGTTCGCTCAATGCTAATTAAAGAAGAAGATGATAGATTTTGAAAAGAAGACGCGAATAATCCGGATAAAATAAAATTTCCATGATCAGCATAATGCGGGCTTCCTTGCAATTGTAAGGCACGGTCCGCGGAGTT
>NZ_JBMQQG010000243.1:0-16614 GCF_057362405.1 Ginsengibacter sp. | reverse complement strand
TGCATTTCATAATTAAAAAACTACAACCTTGAAACAGAAATTTAAAATCGGTGACCATGTAACCTGGAATTCAGAAGCTGGTCATGTGTCGGGTACTATAGTGAAAATACACAAAAGAGATTTTGCTTACAAAGGTTATACGCATCATGCCAGCAAAGAAGATCCGCAATATGAAATTAAGAGCGATAAAACAGACCATATTGCCGTACATAAAACAAGTGCACTTTCAAAAAAAATAGAAAGCTGATTAAAAACTTACAATGAAAACGATACTCATATTTGTATCAACACTTGATGGCAAGATAACAAAATGGGGTGAGCCGAACGTCAGCTCGTGGTCATCTCACCAGGACCAGGATTTTTATAAAAAGGTTCTAAATGAATCGCGGCTTATTGTTATGGGGAGTAACACATTTAATGCTGACACATTTAAGCCATCAGCAGATCACCAGTTTATTATTATGACAGGGCATCCTGATAAATATAAAAGTTTGGAAATTACTGGACAGATTGAATTTACAAACGAATCACCTGTTGAGTTAATAGCACGCTTTATAAGCAAGGGGCACAAGCAAATAGTGGTAGTTGGAGGCCCTCATATTGCCACTTCATTTTTAAAAGAACAATTAATTGATGAAGTATGGCTGACGATCGAACCTAAAATATTTGGAACGGGAGGTAATTTTGCAACGGAGATAAATCTGGATATCAATTTACATTTGATTCACTGCGAAAAAGTAAATGAGCAGGGAACATTGATTACTAAATATGCAGTGTTGAAGAAATGAATCGTATGGGTTCAGGAGTCTTCAATTTTTGCATTCTCTGCTCACAGTAAATGCAAAAATTTTTTGAAAATAAAAAAAAAATTAAAATGACAAAACAAAATAATATACAACCTGAGAAAGGAAATTTATTAAACACGCTTCATCATAATGGCAAATTATTGGTGCTTCCAAACATCTGGGATCCTTTGGGGGCTATACTTTTGGAAAGTTTGGGTTATGCAGCTGTGGCTACTGCAAGCGCCTCCATCGCTTTTAGTAATGGCTATCCGGACGGAGAAAAAATTCCATTTAAAGAGCTATTGCACATCCTGCGAAAAATAGTAAATAGTGTAACCATTCCTGTCACCGCTGATATTGAAAGTGGCTATGCAACAAATAGTGCTGAGCTACAAGAAAACATTAAAATGCTCCTTGATGCAGGAATAGCCGGAATTAATTTTGAAGATACTAACAAGGATGATAAAACAATTCTTTCAATTGAAGGGCAATGTGAAAAGCTTCGCCTGATTAGAGATACTGCATCGGAAATGGGTATTTCTCTTTTTATCAATGCCCGTACTGATGTATATCTCAAAGAAAATGATTTATCGGATGAGATAAAATTATCGGAAACCATTCGCAGGGGAAAAGCTTATAAAAATGCAGGAGCGGATTGCTTCTATCCCATCTCACTAAAGAAAAAGGAACAAATAGAAATCATTATTAAAGAAGTCGGTTTACCGGTAAATGTTTTATTGCTTCCCGGGATACCGGATTTTGAAACATTGAAAATAATTGGTGTGGCGAGGTTAAGCCTTGGCCCGGGGTTTTTAAAAGCCTCCATCAATGCCATGAAAAATATTGCTGAAAAACTATTGCATAATGAAGGGATGCAGGAAGTGGAAGATAACCCTGTTACATCGGCGTATTTAAATACTTTAATTTCTAAATAGTACGGTTGAACCGAAAGCCAATTATCTTTCAAATTCTTTTCTAATCACATTCTAATGTTCCTTTAATGCCAAACTAACAGTTAGCACATAATTTTGAGAACTGAAATAACAGGTATGTAATTGCATATTTTTTTATTGGCTTTTTATGATGAAAAACAGGAACTCAAAATTTAGTAAGGTAAAATATTCTTTGCTTAGCAAACTGGGATCTATGTTTAATTTATCGTTTTCAAGCCATGAGCTGCTGGATGAGAAAATATTTGGTGTTGATGGAATTAAACGAAAAATATTGGTAGTAGAAGAAAACAATGGTTCAAATTCTTCATACGTCATAGAGTTGGATAAAGTAAAATCCATCTCAATGAAAACAGTTTATGACAGTATAAAGCCGGAGGAACTAAGAAAAAGAAGATTGGAAGAATTTCTTAAAACTATTCATTTACAATTTGAGTTCAACGATGGAAGAGATGCAGTGGCATTACCTTTTTTTGAAAATAAAAAAAATGATATTGCCGATTTACCCTTATTAGAAAGAAAGATAAAAAATTGGAAAATGATATTTTCAAAAATGGCCGGAGTTTAAAATAAATAATTTATTAAAGAGGCTGCTTTGATCCTGGTTCAAATGAAATAGAATTACCGGTTAAAACACCGTGTAACAAAAAATATGACGAACATTAAATTACATATCTATAAATATGTTTTCTGCCAACAATTGCTTTTTGTAGTGCGGCCATGCTATAACTACATATTCTCCATCTTTAATCAAAGATCACATTATTACCCAAATTTCAAGGACTTCAATAAGTAAACCCTGGCTCTGATTTAAATACAGATCCGGGGAATAGGTCTTGCATTTTTTAATTTTTAAAACTTATTGCTATGTCCGGCAAACAAAAAAATGTTTCAACAAGCGGGATCATTATATCCTTACTTGTATTTATCAATGTTATTATAATAAAAGCTGCCTTTGTAAATAATTCCAACTGGTATTGGGCTCTTATTTTAAGCATACCACTTTTATTATTAGCGATTATAAATGTTCGCCAAAAAAGGCATGCGCTTTTAAGAAACTTTCCCTTAGTCGGCTATGCCCGTTATTTTCTTGAATCAATACGGCCGGAGATAAGGCAGTATTTTTTCGAATCCGATCTTGACGGAAAACCCTTCAACAGGCGTCAGCGGTCTATCGTTTATCAAAGAGCGAAAAACGAAAAACAAACGGTAGCTTTTGGAATGCAAGCTGACTCAAACAGTCCCGGATTTGAATGGGCAGCGCACTCCGTCTATCCGAAAACGTTAGATGAAAAAGATTTGCGCGTATCAATTGGCAATTACCTCTGTATGCAACCTTACCATGCAAGTATTTATAACATTGGTGCTATGAGCTATGGCGCCCTGAGTAAAACTGCCATCACAGCCTTAAACGAAGGAGCAAAATTAGGAGGGTTTGCACACAATACGGGTGAAGGCGGCATAAGTGAATATCACCTTAAAGGCGGTGATTTGATTTGGCAAATTGGTACGGGATATTTTGGGTGCCGCGATGAAAGAGGAAGATTTCATTCACTCGCATTTCGTAAAAATGCGTTGCGACCCGAGGTAAAAATGATTGAACTGAAATTATCACAGGGCGCTAAGCCAGGGCACGGAGGAATTTTGCCTGCTAAAAAAAATACAGCCGAGATAGCTGCAATCAGGCGGGTAAAGGCCGGCACTGTTATCCATTCTCCGGCAAGCCATGCTGAATTTAACACGCCCGAAGGACTGGTGCAATTTCTCCAGCTATTGAGAGAATTATCTGATGGAAAGCCAGTTGGTTTTAAAATTTGTATCGGCGATAAACAGGAATTTATTGATATCTGCCAGGCTATAAGATCTACGGGTTGCATGCCCGATTTTATAACCGTTGATGGCGGCGAAGGTGGTACAGGAGCGGCTCCGTTAGAGTTTACAGATCACCTGGGGATGCCTTTGCATGAAGCGCTGGCATTTATAAACCAAACTTTGGATGAACTTGATCTTTCCAGGCACATTAAAATCCTGGCGGCAGGCAAAATCATTACAGGTTTTGATATTTTGAAAGCCCTTTCGTTGGGCGCATCGGCTTGTTACTCTGCAAGAGGGATGATGTTTTCATTAGGATGCATACAGGCATTAATATGTGACACCGACAGGTGTCCTGTTGGAATCACAACACAGAATCCTGCCTTATATAAAGGCTTAGATCCAACCGAAAAAAGTGTACGTGTTTTCAATTTTCATTTGAATACCATTAAAGCAACTAAAGAAATGATGGAGGCTTGCGGTTTTTTGGATATCGAAAGCGTCCATGCCTCAAAATTTTTTAGAAGGATAGACGCACAAACAACCAAAAACTTTGAAGAAATATATTTCAAAAAATTAAACAAATTCAAACAGCAAACAGATTTTCAACCACAATTAAATTAAATAAAAATGAAAAAGATAAAAAACAATCTCGTAATAAGAAAAGATGATTATTCATTACTCATTTCATATCTGAATAATGCGCGGAGGCAATCAACCTTTGACAGGCGAAACGCAGAAGAGCTTACCGCTGAGTTGAAAAAGGCTACCCTTGTCAATAAAAATAATTTTCCCAGCGATGTAGTGGGCTTAAATTCTAAAGTAAGAATAAAAGCGGAAGGTAAAAGTGAAGAAATGGAATTGATGATTGTAACACCTGACAAAGCAAATATCAAAGAGAAAAAAATTTCTATTATGGCCCCAATCGGAACTGCTTTAATTGGCTTTCGCCAGGGGCAAAAAGTAAAATGGAAAGTCCCTTCAGGTAACAAAATGTTTACGATTTTGGAAGTAAGTAATGATTGTGAAAGAAGTATTGCCTAAAAACAATTGAATAAAAGCTTTGTTGCCGGTAACATAAAATCTTTGGGTCATTATATTTTAAACAGCAAAGGAAATGTAACGATGAATAATCTTGTTCTTGTTATAGATTTTCTCAAATTCTGATATGAACTTTTCAATTCCTATTCAAAGAGAATTTGAAATGACAATGTGAGGTTGAATTTGTTGGGGTGTTTTTTATAATGACTTTCCCTTCAGGGAAAGGTTTATCTAATTCCCTGATTACATACATGCAATAGTTTCATACATTATGAAGCTGTGTCAGGCTCGATGAAATTATTTTTGCTCGTGTCTAAAAAAATTGAAATTGGAATAATAGGAGGCGCTGGTTATGTAGCAGGAGAATTGCTTCGGATTCTATTCAACCATCCTAATGCTGAGATAAAATATGTGCAAAGCAAAAGCCAGCATGGACAATTGGTCAGCAGCACACACAGTGATCTTGAAGGAGATTGTTTTTTAAAATTTACTGATGCATGGGACGCTGCAGTTGATGTAATTTTTTTATGTGGAGGGCATCAACAATCGAAAGCATTCCTGTCAGAAAACGAAGTATCCCCTCAAATAAAAATTATAGACCTAAGCCAGGATTTTCGTTTAGGCGATAACAAAAAAAGTTTTGAAAGGGATTTTGTTTATGGTCTGTCTGAGCATAACAGGGAAAAAATTAAAAAGACAAACAGTCTTGCTAATCCCGGTTGCTTCGCAACCGCGATCACACTCTCGCTATTGCCGGTGATCGAATTGGTAAAAGATGATTTGCACATTCATGCAATAACCGGTTCAACGGGATCAGGTCAATCCCTCTCTCCCACCATTAATTTTAACTGGAGAAACAATAATGTTTCCGTCTATAAGGCCTTTTCACACCAGCACTTAGGCGAAATAAATGAAACATTAAAAGATGTTTTCCCGGAGTTTACTGCAGAGGTTAATTTTATTCCTGTTCGCGGAAATTTTACCAGAGGTATTTTCACTTCTATTTATTTTAAATCATCTCTTTCTGAAGAAGAAATAATTGCACGTTTTAAAAGACGTTATAAGGATGACCCCTTCGTAATCGTTACTGAAACATCTCCCAACCTTAAAAAAGCAATTAACACGAATAAAATTTTTATTTATCCTTCAAAGCATGATAATAAAGTTTTAATTGTAAGCGTAATCGATAATTTAGTAAAGGGCGCTTCAGGCCAGGCAGTTCAAAATATGAATCTGATGTTTGGAATAGAAGAGTCTGCCGGCTTAAAACTTAAATCAGTTGCATTTTAAAATTGAAAAACCATGAAAGAACAAACCAAACTCAGCCGAACCCAGGCAACCCGTTCCAACAATCGTGAACATTCTGTTCCATTATACCTGACTTCAAGTTTTATATTTGATAATGCAGAACAAGGTCGGGCGGTATTTGCAGGAGAAGAAGAAGCGAATATCTATTCCCGTTATTCCAATCCGAATACAACTGAATTCATTACAAAGGTTTGCGAAATGGAAGGCGCTGAAGATGGACTGGCTTTTTCTTCAGGGATGGCTGCTGTTTTCGCTTCATTGGCAGGGTTCTTAAAAAGTGGCGATCATGTTATTGCATGTCGCTCTGTATTTGGTTCTACAATTCAACTGCTCAGTCAATTATTACCTCGCTGGGGGATTACAACCACTTATGTTGATACCCTACAGCCCCGAGAATGGGAATCTTCAATAAGGCCGGAAACTAAAATGATCTTTTTGGAAACTCCTTCCAATCCCGCATTGGAATTGGTCGACCTTGAATGGGTGGGTAACCTAAAGAAAAAATATCCGCAAATCATTTTGAATGTTGACAATTGCTTTGCTACTCCATATCTCCAAAAGCCCATAGCATACGGCATTGATATCGTTTGTCATTCTGCTACAAAATATATGGATGGACAGGGCCGCGTGTTAGGCGGAGTTGTTGTGGGAAGAAAAGAGTTGATCACTGAGCTTATGTTTTTTATCAGGCATACAGGGCCAGCCATGTCTTCGTTTAATGCATGGTTGTTATCAAAGAGCCTGGAAACTTTGCCACTTCGAATGGACCGTCATTGTGAGAATGCTTTGATTGTTGCAAAAATGCTGGAGCAAAATGTTGCTGTGAAATCAGTACGATATCCTTTCCTGCCATCACATCCACAATATGAACTCGCAAAAAAACAAATGAAATCCGGCGGCGGTATTATTACTTTTGATATAAACGGAGGATTTGAAATTGCCAGGCTTTTTCTCGACTCTCTAAAAATGATATTGATTACTTCCAACCTTGGTGATACACGGTCGATAGCAACACATCCCGCATCGACAACACATTCTAAATTGACTGAAGAAGAACGTAACCAAATTGGCATCTATCCCGGAACAATACGCATTTCCGTAGGACTAGAAGATGTTACTGATATAATTGAAGATATGAGCCAGGCCCTTGAAATGGTAAAGATTAGAAGAAAATATCTAAACCCGTAGACTCTAAAATTGTACTTTACGCTACTTTTAAAATAGCTAAACGAAGATCTGTAATTAAATCATCGGCGTTTTCAATACCAACAGATAACCTCAACAAATTATCATTTATACCAATACTACGCCGCTGTTCGGCAGATAAACTTCTGTGAGAGGTAGTGGCCGGTGAACAAATTATACTCTCCACTCCTCCAAGGCTTAATGCAGGCTTTATAAGTGAAAGGCTTTTTAAAAAGGTTGTCAATTGCTCCTGGCTTACGTCTAATTCAAACGATAGTATTCCACCAAAGCCAATCATTTGTTTAACTGCAATTTGATGATCACGATGCGATGGAAGCCCCGGATAATAAACTTTCTTCACTACGGGATTTCGTCCCAAATATTCAGCAAGCTTCAATGCATTTTCATTTTGCTTTTTAATTCTTAACGACAAAGTTTTTAAGCTTCTTTCCACCAGGTAGCATTGATAAGGTGATAGTGATCCTCCATAAATTTTTGCAGTAGAAAAAATAAGTTCTTTGTGATGTTGATTGTTAGAAACCAAAGCTCCAAACGGAAGATCATTATGGCCGCCAAGATATTTAGTACCACTGTGAACGGCGATATCAATACCAAGGAAAAGCGGTAGTTGATTAATTGGCGAAGCGAAAGTATTATCCACTATAGTAACCAATCCATGTTCTTTTGCAAAAGTGGCAATTTCTTTTAGAGGGAAAATATTTAAAAGTGGATTTGACGGCGTTTCGATATAAATTACTTTAGTGTTTTCTTTTAATAATGATTGAAAACTTTCTAAGGTATTATCCGCATAACTACTGGTGATGCATCTTTTGGGAAGTTCCTGCTCAACAAAATTCCATGTGCCGCCATAAAGATCTCTTGAAAAAATAATATGATCGTTATGTTGTACGAATGATAAAATAGATGTTGTAATTGCAGCCATACCAGAACTAAAGACTATACCCCATTCACCATGCTCCAGGCTGGCCATAATTTCCCCTAATCTTTTTTGGTTATAGGTAGAATAAAATCCCGGGTATTGCAATTCACCATCCAGGTAATTATAGGCCGCTGAAGGAAAAATAACCGATGTAACGGAGCCGCTGAAATTATCATCTTCAATAATGGGGTGTACGCACAATGTATCAGTATTTTTCATTTCTCTTCTTTAAATTAATTATTATCCTGCAAACAATCCACAGGCGCAAATAGCACCTGTGGATTATAAAATTGCAATGCTCCTTTCAGAGGAAAACATTTTTTTTCAAATCCGGATTTCAGATAATTTTTCACTTATCAGGTTGCGGAGTATAACGCAAATAAGAATTTATTTTTTTATAGCCTTTCGGAAATTTAGCCGCAATATCCTCGTCCTTAATGGTTGTAGAAACAACTACATCCTGTCCAACTTCCCAATCTACCGGTGTGCCCACGCTATATTTGGACGTGAGTTGTAAGGAATCAAGCACCCGCAATATCTCCGCGAAATTTCTACCGGTAGATGCCGGATAAGTAATCGTTGCCTTGATTTTTTTATCAGGACCAATGAAATAAACAGAACGAACGGTTGCAGACGTAGACGCATTTTCATGAATCATTGCATAAGATTTTGATATGTTTTGATCAGGATCGGCAATAATAGGAAATGCAACAATAGTATTTTGAGTCTTGTTAATGTCTTTAACCCAACCCTGGTGTGATTCAATTCCATCTACACTTATTGCAAGAATCCTGGTATCTCTTTTTGCAAACTCTTCCTTCAATCGTGCGGTGCGGCCCAACTCTGTTGTACAGATAGGAGTATAATCTCCCGGATGTGAATAAAGAATGGCCCAATTATCGCCCAGCCATTCGTAAAAATTAATTTTACCTTCTGTAGTTTCTGCACTGAAATCAGGAGCAGTGTCTCCAATTTTTAAACTCATTTTATTTGATTTATAGTAATGATTATTTGTTGTGATCTGAATTTGTATTTAGTTTGATTTCCTCTCTCAAAAATTTGATGAAGTAATCATAATAAACAGGATACTCTCTATCTCTTATCCTGCCAATATATTGCTGACGGAAAAATCCTTCTTTATTAATTTTAGTGGCTTTTATTTCGTCATTTAAATAAGGTATCAAAGCCCAGTTGGCAAGAACGATCACTCCCATATTAGCTTTCACCAATTCGATAGAAGCTTCAGTCAATGGTAAAACAATCAATTTTTTTGGTTCAATACCTTTGGGTGTTAATTGAGTGCGGAAAATAGAAACGGTATCTAACGGCAATGAATGAATAATCAAAGTGACATCCTGGAAATCTTCTGCTTCCACATAACCCCTTTTCGCCCATGGATGCTGGTTAGAAACAATAGCCAGCATTTCATCGGAGAAGAGTTGAATGAATTCAACCTGCTCAATGTGTTCAGGATTACTCGTAATGGCGAGATCCAATTCCCCTTCTATCAATTTTTCAATTGGCCGGTGAGTCGCTTCAAACACGATTTCGATTTCAACATTTGGAAATTCGTTACTGAATTTTTTGAGGACTGCAGGCAGCCAATGATAACTGGTATAACACTCTGTACTGATCCTTATTACCCCATTTTCACCATTCATCATTTTCGTTATTTCAGACTCTGCGATATCCAGTTCTTTCAACACTTTATTGGCCATAACATATAACTTCTTTCCGACAGGCGTTAGAATTAGCTTCTTGTTTCTTCTATAAAAAACCAATGTTCCTACCTGTAGTTCCGCTTCTTTTAATTGATAGCTCAATGCACTTTGTGACAAATGCAAAACATCCATAGCCCTGGTAATACCACCCTCTTCAACAATCGCTTTTATCAGCCTTAGATATCGTATTTCCATTTTGCTATAAGTATTACAAAACTAAATTTATCAATCCTGGAATAGTCAAAATTTATATGAAAAGATTGGATGTTAACCATTGAATCTACTAATCCTATTGATGAAGAATTGTATTGTGGCGACGTTAAAAATATTCTCTTATAAAAAATAATTGTAATCGTATCTCAATAATTATAGCAAATTCGAAAAGTTGTGTTTTTCAGCTCTTCATTAATTAGAATCTGGCATGCTAACCGGTAATTGGGATTTGTTATACCTGTCTTTTTTATAGTAGCCTCTTCATTTCTCTCTAAAAAAAGGAAATTATTTTCTGTATTCATTATTTCAACTACGCAGGTTCCACACCTGCCCATTCCATGACATTCACCAAAATCTTCCACATAAATTTTGTCAGTTATCAGGGCCATCAGGTTCCTGTATTCAGAAGTATATGTTTCGACGACACGCTCTTCATCGCCATCTAGTATTGTAAACCTGATATCACATTTTTGTATAACCATTATAGAATTTATTAAAGGTATTGCCTTTCGCTTTTTTCCCATGCGAAGACAATTTCAAATCATTTATATGAATTTAATTTCAGCCTGGAATGCGAGTATAATACAGGCATTAAAATCATCATTTATCTTCAATTGGTGCTGCTCATTGGCAGGAATCAGTTGGGTGGTGCCTTGCGTCAATTGCGTTTCCCGGTCAACAAAAATTATTTTACCTGCACCTTTTTTTACGATAATAAATGCATCAGATGTGGCTTTATGAAGCGGCATCGAGTCGCCTTTGTTTAACGAAACTTCCAAAACTTTATAATGGCTATTACTAAATAATTGTTTCATTTTCATTTTAAAAAGATTTACATATTCTTATAACATAAATTTGAGAAGTCCGCCGCCAAAAAAGATCAACAGCAAGAGCTTTACAAATTCAAGACTAACGTAATAATAATGCAGGTTAGACGATGGTAATATTTTTTTTCCGCTGATGATCGCTTTTGCTCGTTTGTTTAAAGCGGGAAGTAGCCAGGCAGTTTGCACAATAATAATCAAAACGATTATTAGAAAAAACACTACCAACATAGGTTCTATTTGACTTGCATAGAAAAACAAACTACCCGATATAATTATAACAAAAGCCCACTCCACTTTATTAAGAGCGTTGAACACTAATTTGCCAATACTCAATCCCACAGGCATGGTAAGGTTTTGCGCCCGGAATTTTAGCCACGATTCCATAAAACTGATGGCGCCTATAAAACCCGCCCACACAAAGGAGCAGGCGGCAATAAAAATAATACTGTTCATTATATTAAACTTTTAAAAGGGTTGCCTTTGAAATATTCTATTTTAGATTCAAAGAGTTCAGCCATTTTATCTGCACGCCATTTAGCATCCTCGGCTATTTTGCCTGTGAACAAATCATCAACGGTTTGTGTAAACAATTCCATCCACCTTTCAAAATGATGGTGAGATATTGGCAGATTTGCGTGTGGTGGAAAAGGGCTTCCAAAATAAGTGCGCTCTTCCAGCAATATGGTCTGCCAGAAGGTGTACATTTTTTCAAGGTGCAGCGGCCAGCGATCCCGGATCCTTTCATCAAATATTGGCCCTAACAATTCATCTCTTCTTACTTTTCCATAAAAAGTATTCACCAATTTTTTAATATCTTCCAGCGATATGATTTCTTTTGTTTCATTCATCATTGCTTATTCTTTCATTGAGAGGTAAGTAATAAGATAATAGAGCAACCAACCAACAAAACCAATTATCAGTATCCATACCCATGAAGGGATACTCTGCGGTGTTTCGCTTCCTTCAATTAAAAATGTTTTTTGGTCGCCTTTGCTGTAAGCGTTAATCATAAGCGGTAAAACCCCATCCACCACAGCATCTTCTCTGATCCCTTCAATAGCGATGGATGGACCGTTTCTTACTTCAAAGGGAACGATACGAAGCCCTTCTTTGCCGGTAGGATCTTTGCTTACAATTCTTAACGTGTGTTTCCCGTCGACCATCTTACGGGTGTCGAGTTCAAAATTTACCGGCGAAACAAATTCCCCAATGGGCTTTTGTTCATCATCCAGAAAAATAAATATGGTGCTCTTATCTTTCATTTATTCATTGTTTAAAACAAGTCTTTTAATATGGCTTTGCGATTGTTCTCCCGGCCTGATTAGCCATTTAACAGAAAAGAAAAGTGTAAAGAGAACAATGATTACTACTATGGTAACGATCACATAATCCCAATTACCGCCGGGGCCTGCACCATGTGTAATGCCTTTCAGAAAGGCAGGCTGTTGCTTTTCGCAGGCAGGGCATGCAAATGACGCGAGGCCTGAAAGACCCAGCAACATTGATACAAATATTTTTTTCATGATAAAATGTTTTAGCTTTTTAGCGAAATTCCTCTGCATTTATTTCGGTGCGGCTACTTTTGCAGCATCCATTAATTTTTGTACTTCTTCCGGTGTTACCTGTTTAGAATTGTTACCCCAACTTGATCTTTCATGATTCATTATGGCGGAGATTTCATCAGCACTTAAATTGTTCATAGTACCCACTGCAGGCATTGGGCCAAAACCTTCTTTTTCACGGCCGGTATATCCATTCATTATAATATTTACCATCAGCTCAGGATTATCATCGGTTACTACTTTACTTGCCTTTAACGGGGGGAATGCACCCGGCAAGCCTTCGCCATTTTCCTGGTGGCAGCTTTGGCAATTAGCGGTGTATAATGCTACACCATTCAAAGCTTTTGAAGTCGTTGCATTGCCAGATTCTTTAGTTTCCCGTTTGTATAAGAAGCCGGGAGTAGCCGTACCATCAGGTAATTTTGTTTGCTTTAATGAAAGTAGGTAAGTAACTAATTGCAATGCTTCCCTGCTTGCTACTACTTTTCCGGTATCGCCGTTCAAATATTGTTTGGGAATATTTACTACCACATCCCCTTTAGCGGCAACAGGCTTTATCGTAAACAACCAGGAATAAGCCGGCATTATAGATTGAGGAACGAGAATGCGCGGATCAAATAAATGCACAAGCTGCCAGTCTTTGCTCGCCTGCCGGTTGCCCACGTTAGTAAGGTCTGGCCCGGTTCTTTCAGAGCCTAACATCGTAGCAGTATTTCTCCAAAAATCCTGGCGATGGTCACCTGCATAATCTGCAGCTATGCTTGGCCGTGAGCCCCACACTTTATCCATATCTACATTACGTACCTGCTGGGTATGGCAACCAATACAACCATTAGCGATATAAACCTCTTTGCCCTTTAAAGCTTCTGCACCTAATGGCTCTGCATTGGGCAGAACGGCATTATTACTTTGCATAGTAAGCGCCGGAATAATTGCTACCAGTATCGTTAAACCAACAAAGAATAAGGTGGCAGTTCCAAAAAGTTTTTTATGATTATCAAATAATTCCATGTTATATCAATATCTTTTAAGACAATAGGATCAAAAATTATTTTATTCGCTTTTCAATTTTTCCAGCGCCAAATCTTTCACATCAACAACCGGGCTACCTGCCAGCATTTTATACATATTGTAAGCGAAGAATAAATGCGACAGCCACATGAGGCTGCCCCCTATAGCACGCCATAACCAATAAGGAGCCATGAAAACCACGCCATCAATAAACGGCTTTCCCTGCATCCACATTATTCCTTTGATCGTACTTCCATACATTAGAGGAACAGTATAAAAAAGTAAACCAATCAGCGCCAGCCAGAAATGAGCGCCCACTGTTATTTGCGGAGGTTCTTTACCGGTAAGCCGCGGCACTACTGCGTATATGCCTGCCCACACAAAAAAACAAATGATTCCATACATGGTAAGATGCGAATGGGCAACCGTGAAATCAGTAAAGTGCCAGTATAAATTAGAAGTACGAAAAGCTTCCGCCGTACCTTGCATAGAACCTGTAAAATAAAATATGATACCTACTAAAAAGAAGGGCAACGTGTAACTGCCCGGCAACTTATACCATGATCCTTTAAAGGTCATTATGAAGTTCGTTGTTCCGGCTACCACCGGGATTACCATTCCTGCACTGCCCGCAATAGCAACGGTTTGCAGCCACCATGGAATAGCGCTGAAAATAAAGTGATGCGTTCCTATCAATGTGTAAAATAATATCTGCGTCCAGAATGCGAGGATGCCCAAACTATAGGAATAGATCGGTTTATTAAGTTGCTGCGGAAGCATGTAATAAACAATACCCAGGGTAAAAAGCATAAACCACATACCCACACCCTGGTGCATATAATAGCCTTGTACAATTGTATTGCCGAGCCCGTTTGCCCAAAAGGGCAGATAGGCCACCAACACAATTACTATTGCAAATATTATGGCCGCCACCATGTACCAATTAGAAATATAAATTTCTTTGGTTTTTCGTTTGGCTATCGTTCTTAAAAAATTATTTAACGTTAATACAAGCCCGATGGCAAATAACAACATCACCGGCCAGATGTATTCGCGGTACTCACCACCACTGTTGTTGATGCCCGCCATAAGGCATATTGTACCCAATACCACAGAAGCATTAATAAAAATTAGCGTGTACCAGCCCTGTTTCATACTCGATAAAGAAGTATTGCTCACGGTAGGCACTATGTAGTATCCAAGTCCCAGCATACCCAGCGATGCCCAACCCCAGAAGACTAAATTGGTATGAACAGGCCTGAGGCGTCCAAAACTTAACCAGCTTATATGATCTACATCGGGCGCCACGAATTTAATACCGAGATACTCTCCTACTGAAGTGCCAACCACCAGCCAAACGGTAGCGCAGCCCAGGTACCATAAAATAAGTTTTGTTAACTCAGGATCTTTATTTGGTCGTTTGAGGGCCTTCTTTTTTATGGCAACAACAGGAATGCTGCTATTGGTATTTATATTAATCAAGCCTTTGCTGTCCTCTGCTTTCAAATGCCCTGACAATTCATCGTTGCTAAGTTTGTAATCTAATGCAGCCTTCCTTTTTAATAAAGTCTCTTTTATTTCATCATCGGGTAATATTTTTAGGAAAGCAGCTAACTTTTCCGCTTCTTCCATATTTTGCTTTCTGTGGTATTGTTTTAAAACATTTCTTACCTTAAATATCATTAAAACAATACCTACCAATATGGGAACAAGAATTAAGATAACCGTGATGACAACGCCGGGGTCACTCAGCACAGAACCTGTATTCTTTACTGCGGACTGTGCGAAAAGGTTTTGGCTGGAAAATGAAGCCAACAGGAAAAATAAAGTTAAAAGCAAAGAATTAATGCCAGTACCTGAAGACGGCCCCTCATCCTTTTTGCTTTTCTTGTATTGAATGAACTCCTCTATTTGTTTGCTATCCATATTACTGATATATTGGTTCAGGCGGCCTTCTTCATCTCCGTCCTGTTTCTTTCTTTTATTCATAACAACTTCGGAGGTTTTTATCTTTAAAAAGATTACTGCCAGTAACGCAATACCTGCTACAATAAAAAGAAGTACGACGTTCCCCTCATGAGAAGGAGCAGTGGGTTTAACTGCACTATCCGCCTGTGCATTCGACGAAATTGAAAAAAAACCTGTTATAACAAAAATTGCCAGCGACCTCAAAATGAACTTTACCTGCATAAAAATATATTAATACCTTTTTATCCTTTATTATTAAAAAAAACCTACTTCCGTTTTAAGAAAGTTAAATTCTTTTCAAGTTGCTTACTAAATTCCCCAATCTTTGCATTCTCCAGCATATTATAGATGTCTTCCCGAACTTTCTTAAATTCATTGTGTATAGGGCACGGCCTGATCTCAGAGCAATTTTTAAGACCCAGGCCGCAGCCTGTAAAAAGTTTATTACCATCAATTGCTTTAACGATATCTGCTAAAGAACACTGTGACGATTCTTCTTCAAGATAAAAACCACCGGTGGGACCCTTTAAAGATTGAACGAGCCCTTTACGACTTAAGTCCTGCAAAATTTTTGCGATAAAATGTTCGGGAGCATCAATTGCTTTAGCTATTTCTTTTATCCCCACCCTGATCCCTGCTTTCGATTTTTGCGCAATAAAAATCATCGCACGGATGGCATATTCCAGGGTTTTTGAAAACATTTTTCTCTTTTATATCGCAAAGGTAAAGAAAGACACGTAATAAAGGACAAAAAAGTCTTTTATTGAACAATATATTTGGTAAAAAAATTTTGAAAGATAATTGGAGAAATATCAAAATATCACTCAACAATTATTCTTCCTTTCATTACCTGGTGAATAGCACAAAAATAACCAGCCCCTGATTGAACCACCATCTTCCACGAATTACCCACTGCTATATTGGAAGAAGTCCACGCTTTTGTATTTTCTTCGGTTACACAATGCGTAACCATATCACGATTAACCCACATAATAGTATCTCCTTTCTTTACAGAAATTTCTTCCGGTTGAAACTTCATATCTTTTATTTCAACAACATGTAATTGTGGCCTCGCGGGCCCCGGATATACAGGATTAGAAACGGTTGAATCGGATGAAGGCACTTTGATAGCCCTTTCTTCCGGGGTTGTGCAACCATACAGAAACAAGAGGAGAAATATATACCAAAACCCTATTTCTCTCCATTTTAAACTTGTCTTCATTATTTTGCAAACTCCTTTTGTACCATTTCAGCATGGGCTAAATGCGCTTTAAGTGTTGGGAGTACATCC
>NZ_JBMQQG010000242.1:0-4371 GCF_057362405.1 Ginsengibacter sp. | reverse complement strand
TATTCACTGTTGCAAGTTCCATCTTTTGCCGTATTTGTGTAAGCGAAACGAATGATCATCTTTAAGCCGGCATTTCTTACTGCGTCAAAATCTTTTTGGAGGTTATTTAAAAATTCCGGTGATAGAGGTTTGTCTTTGAAGATATCGAGTACGTATCCACGGTAGATTAAAGAGGCGTTAATTTTGTAAGTTGCTTTAGCTATATGTTGTGGGCTTATTCTATAACTCTTTAGCACTACGCTATCGAGCGGAACAAAATCGCTTGCCCTGGTTCCCGATGGAATATAAAAGCCTCTCTCCGGATTTACAATATCGGCGTTGTCCTCCTGGTAAGTAATCTTCCTGTAAGTAGTGCAGGATATTGCAATCATTGAAACGTAGAAAAAGAGAAAGAGGCTTCTTAAATGAAAAGCTGGAAGTTTATTAATTATTTTTCTGAAATCAGATAAATAGCAAACACCTTTAATTAAATTTTTAAATGCAGGAAGCATCACCCCATCTTTTTTATGCATTACCCCGAAACGAAGCAATTTTTGTCGCTGCATTTTATAATTGATATTAAATTGAAAGAAATTGCAATTGGCGAAAATTATTAAAAGCATTGTATAAAAATGAGCGCAAACGTTTTACCTTATTTTACCGGGGGAGTCCCTGGTTTACGATATCTTTCCATGAAACCACAAAGACTGCTAAGGATCATTAAGATACCTTTGTGTTATTAATGTTTCTGTGGCAAACAGAGAGATTGCGTTTTATTTGTATCAGTAAAAAAGAATATACTTTCGGGTTATGGAAGAAAAACCAACGACGATTAAGGAGATTGCCAAAAAACTCAACATTTCGTTTTCAACGGTATCAAGGGCGCTGCACGACCATCCAAATATCGGGCTGCGCACCAAGATGCGGGTGCAGCAATTAGCAAAGGAATTAAATTACGAGCCCAACCAGGCCGCGATATTTTTTCAAAGAGGAAAAACGTATACGATAGGTGTTATCTTACCTGAGTTATCCGAAGCTTTTTTTTCAACATCCATAAGGGGCATTGAATATACCGCAGAAAAAAATAACTATACTGTTTTTTTAGGACAGTCGCATGATAGCGAAGAAAGAGAAAAGAAGATTGTCGAGACAATGAAGAATCACCGTGTAGATGGTTTAATTATTTCAATTTCAAAAAACACCGTCAATTATGATCATTTCGAAAGCCTGAAGAAATACGGGATACCGGTAGTGTTTTTTGACCGCATACCAAAAATGGATGATATTCATTACGTGGCCTGCAACATGATTTCGGGTACGGTGCAGGCGGTATCGTATCTTCTTAAAAAGGGCCACCGTGTAATAGGTATGATCAACGGCCCCGATAAATTATTTGCAAGCCAGGAAAGAAAAGATGGATACATACAAGCTATGACTAAGAATCGTTTGAAGTTTGACCCGTCATTGGTTGTAAACAGCGATCTTACGCTGGAGGGAACACAGGGGGCTATGGAAGAATTACTAACCTCCAAACGGAAACCAACTGCCATTGTAACTTTTAACGATTATGTTGCACTGGATGCAATACAATTTGCTCAAAAAAGAAAAAGAAAAATAAACAAAGATATCTCCTTCGTTAGCTTCGCTAATCTTCCCATTAGCACTTACAGCGCTTATCCTCCACTGGCATCAGTAGAGCAATATCCTTATATACAAGGCCAAAAAGCAACCGGCATATTAATCGAGCTTATGAACAAACCAAAAGAACAATCCATCCACAAGGATACTTACTATAAAATTATAGTTGAGTCACAATTGGTATTACACGAGAAGAAATAAATATAGCAAACGTTTTACTTCACGCTACGTTCCCTTATTATTTAAGTTTGATGATTGATCATTAATTTATCCACTAACTATCTCAAATGCTCCAGGCCGTTTTTAATGCTTTCGGTATATCAGAAAATATTAATAATGCAATTCCATTTGGGAATGGATTAATCAATAGAACATGGAAAATAAATCGTGGCGGTAAAGCATTTATACTCCAGCAGATTAATAATAAAGTCTTCAAAGATCCGGAAGCAATTGCCTATAACATTAATGCAACGGGTAACTATCTTCGTAAAAATTTTCCTTCGTATTTATTCGTTATGCCCGTTACGACTGTTCATAACGGTGATATCTTTTTTGACGAAAATGCAGGCTACTACAGGCTTTTGCCCTTCATTGAAGATTCACACACTATCGATGTAGTACAGGATCCCCAAATGGCATATGAAGCGGCAAAGGAGTTTGGAAAGTTTACAAAATTATTGTCGGGCTTTGATGCAAATCTTCTTAAAATAACGTTGCCGGATTTTCACAATCTTTCCTTTCGTTATGAACAGTTTGAGGAAGCTTTGTCTCACGGGAATGCAGCCAGGATTAAAAACTCCCGTGCATGGATAGACGCAGCATTCGATAATAAATATATTTTGGAAGAATATGAGAAAATAAGATCCAATCAGCAGTTCAAAATTCGTGTCACTCATCATGATACAAAAATCAGCAACGTGCTTTTTGATAAAAATGACAAAGGATTATGTGTAATTGATTTGGATACATTGATGCCGGGTTATTTCATCAGCGACCTTGGTGACATGTTGCGCACTTACCTAAGTCCCGTAAGCGAGGAAGAAAAGGATTTTTCAAAAATTGAAATCCGAAATGAATACTTCGCAAGTATTGTTAAGGGGTATATTGGACAATTGCAGGATGAACTTACGCAGGAGGAAAAAGAGCATTTTATTTATGCCGGTAAATTTATGATTTACATGCAGGGGCTTAGGTTTCTGACAGATTATATTAATGATGATATTTACTATGGCGCTAAATATGAAGATCATAACCTGGTAAGAGCGGGCAACCAGTTCACTCTTCTGCAAAAATTAACAGAAAAGGAAGCTGAATTACAGAATTATGTGGCTGCACTTACGTCGAACTGATACCACTGTAACCTGTCTTTATATTTTTCAGTTATGCCGATGTAGTAGTTCGAATTTTTCATAGCCGGTTGCTATGCTCACTTCAAAGAAATGTTATGTTAATCGTAAAAAAATGATACTCGAAAAAATAAAGATGAAAAACCTCAAACAAACATTGGCAGTATTTCTTTTACCCGGGATCTGCCTCAGTGCAATGGCCCAGGAAAAAGTTCAAACTAATTTTGCCCACAATGGCAGCCAACAATTATTTACGTTATCTAATAATAAGGTCACTGAGAAAGTAGTAATTGCTGATAGTATATTACGGGGAGATGAATTGATCGGTAGTAGGAAATGGCTCGATGAATATCACAACGATAATCATTCTGTAGCTACCGACGGTGATTATGCGTTGGAAATGATGTGGACGGATTGGAGCGCACCAGGTAAAATTTTCAACGGCGATCTGCAGGTGAGTTTTACGAAACAGGATTATAAATATGTCAGTTATGATTTTAAAGATGTGCCAGATGGAGGCGCCGAATTGGAGCTTTATTTCACTCCCTTTAACCATGACAACACCGTTCAAATAAAACTGACATACCAACTGCTCGCAGATAAATTTTATAGCCGAAGAAAAATATCCTTGCGGGATACAACTCTCGAAAAGAACTGGCTCGAAGCTGTAGATTCCAGGAAAGGACTTATTGGTGAAACGCAGAATCAATCCGGTGGGTATTTGATGAAGGAAGTAAACAGTGTTAATTACCAGCAAGTACAAACTGCTCAAACAAATCAGGAGCAGGATACGCGGATAATAAAGCGAGGTGAATTTGGACAACCTTGTGCTGCAGACTTTTCACATGGTGGTGTTTTCTTTGGTATCGAATATCCATCCGGAACCAATACGCTGCAACAGGCATCGCAAAGCCAACTGGAACTTTCCTGTCGGCAATTAATCGGACAGGTCGTGCGTAAACAATGGGTAGAAAGTAATTGGGTAGTGGAAGGGCTGGCTCCCAATCATTATGTAAAAGATTGGTTTTTTAATTATTTGCCCGATATAAAGGTAGCACCCAACAGGCCTTATGCACTTTACAATAGTTGGTACGATTTGCGTTCGCCCATGTATCCCGGGGTAAAGCCGGATCATGTGATGAATGAAAAAAATATCCTGCACATAATTGATTTGTTTCAGAAGGATATGATTAAGCCTTACGGAATTCACCTGGATGCATTTGTATTGGACGATGGATGGGATGTTTATGAAAGCGACTGGAAAATGCGGAATAATACTTTTCCTAACGGGGTGAAGCCCATCGTAGACGCACTAAAACCATTAGGCACTACGCTTGGCATGTGGCTTGGTCCTACCGGCGGATATTCCTTTCGCATGAAAAGAATCAACTGGATGAAAGAACATGGC
>NZ_JBMQQG010000241.1:0-37704 GCF_057362405.1 Ginsengibacter sp. | reverse complement strand
TCCGGGTAGCGGACCTTATACCGATGCGAGCAATGATGATCTGGGGGTTTATGATGCCACCGTCCCGGGGATACGCGTTAATTTAGGTACCGGTGCAGCGAAGGCGCTGAATGGCGCAGGTTTTGGTAATGCAACCGGTGGTGGATCCATACTGGCCGGAAGCGTTCCAAAATTTTATGGATCCACGTTATTTGTAGTTGCCTATAAGCTTTTAATAACCGCAAATAATGGCGACACAATTCATCCGACAGGAAATTTTCATATTGACACAGCCGCTGTTTATAAAACTGTTCGCTTCGATTATGCCGGGATTAAAGTAATTAAGAATCAGGCATTATGTAATAATTTCTCAGGCGCAACATTTACTGCAGAAAGTTCATTTGGATCCGGGAATATTCAAAACAGGGCCTTAGGGGTAAATGCTCCGGGCTATGCAAAAGTAAATTTAGGATTAAATAGCCCCCAGGATAATTATTATTCTGTTGCGAATAATACCAGTGCAGACGGAACCACCAATAACGCCGGACCATATAAACCGACAACAAATAATTCTCGTGTGTTCGGCGGATTTTGGGACATCATAGGCGACCATACCGGGGCCGCCAATCAGTCTACAGGCAATTTGCCGGTAGCTACGGGCCAGCCGGGGGGTTACATGTTGGTGGTGAATGCAGCATTTACCACAGGAGAAGTTTATCGGGATACAATTAAGAATGTCTGTCCTAATACCTACTATGAATTTTCGGCATGGGTAAGAAATATTTGCGGAGTATGTGGTATTGACAGGAATAGTGCGGCTACGTACACTCCGGGAGTTTTACCTAATCTCTCGTATACGATAAATGATGTAGATTATTACACCACAGGGAATATGAAATATGATACCATTTGGGAAAAACGTGGATTCATTTACAAAACAGGTCCCACAGAAACTCAATTTCGTATCACAATTAAAAACAATGCTGCAGGTGGTGGAGGTAATGATTGGGTTCTCGATGATATAAAACTTGCAACATGCTATCCTAATCTTATTAACAGTCCTAAAGATACAGCAACTTCTTGCGCTGGAGTGCCATTGTCCTTAAGCGACACAGTGAAAAGTTATTTCAACAATTATACTAATTACTGCTGGGAAAAAAGTATTGACGGGGTTAACTGGATGAGTACAGGTGTTTGCAGTTCAAAAGTCCCGATGCTTGTAAATGGCGAGTGGGTATATTCCGTTGATACCACATTTACACCCGTGCTGGCAGATAGCGGTACTTATTACCGTTTAAAGGTGGCAACAACGGCAGCAAATCTAAATTCTTCCACCTGTTCGGTAGGCAATAGCCAGAAAATATATGTGAAAGTCTTTAATGTCAATTGCACTTTGTTGAAAACGCAGCTTTTGGATTTTACCGGCAACGTTCTGAATAATCACGCCAGTCTGCGATGGACTTCGCCAAGTGAATCTAATGTTAAAGAGTACCAGGTTGAAAAAAGTCTTGATGGGATAAATTTCTCGTGGGCAGGAGTAGTCGCGAGTTCGAACGACATTAATAGCGCCGATTATTTGTTCAATGATCCTGATCCAACCACTGCGATTGTATATTATAGGTTAAGACTCGTAGGGTTAAGTAACAGCAATAACAAATATTCAAAAATTATTGTGTTGTATAATAATAATGCTTCATTTAACCTAAGTGTGGTTAATCCATTCCATTCCAGCTTAAAAATAAAAATCTCTCTACCTGACGATGGAAATGTTGTTTTCAACTTATATGATGTGTATGGCAAAATAGTGAGCAAAAAAAATATACGTCTCAGTAAGGGTACATCAGCCGTGATATTGGACAATGTAGAAAAATTCTCTCCTGGTATATATATCCTTAGAACTGAATTTAATAATAAAATAATTGAGAATAAGCTATTTAAAGTGATCTGATGCCGAATAAGAGTTGGTTAAATAAAATTGGAAATTATTCCTGAATGATCCTCTTTTTTACGAATGAAGCATATTGCGGTAGTTCATAATTGACCGAAAAATGTATTCCTGCTGCTTCTTTTAAGTTAGAATATTTCAAGAGTTAAAAATAAGAAAATGAAATAAACACCATCTTCAGTTCGTTATAATGGTTGGCAGCCCATTAATTAGATAAATATGAAGTTTTCTACGTCATGAATGTAACTTAATTACCAATGAAAATCCACTTTTATGAAAACAATTTTTTACATTTTTTGCCTTGTACAAGTTTGGAGTCTTTCGGAGGCACAATCGACAAGTCCGGCTATTAAGGCAGGCTTTGGAGTCGAAGGAGAGTTACGAGCTAACTATTTTAACAATTTCCCTCAATCCGGAAATGATGATTGGTTCAATATGGGAACCGCAGGCTCCGGGGCATTTGTAATTGATACCACCGGTGCTGCTGCCTTGGTGGCCCGCTACGCTATTGACCCTGCGTTCCGGCAATTGCCTTTCTACCGGACGATGAAATATCCTGCATATTCAATTGTAAATAATAAATTGCTATTAGATGCAATATTTATTCGCGATTACCATGGTACTGATTCTACAATTTTTGCGTCTGGCGCAAGTAAAAATGGTGAGAGTCCCCAGAACTGGTCGTGCCCTGTAGCCCAATCGGTGCCGGATAAGAATGAGATACTGGATATGATGGTGCATGTGAGAAGGGCGGGACCAACCACCATCGATTCGCTTTGGATGTTTGGGGGTTTATCTATCGAAAATACAACTGGTGACCGATATTTTGATTTTGAAATGTACCAGACAGACATTTACTATGATCGTGGTACTCAAAAATTTTATGGATACGGGCCAGATGCCGGTCACACATCCTGGAAATTTGATGCAGCCGGCAACATTACCCAACCGGGAGATATAATTTTCGCGACTGATTTTGGAGGCTCGGGTTTAGCATCACTCGAGGCTCGTATCTGGGTAGACTCGGCTTCTTTATCGATAACTCCTGTCAATTTCAATTGGGCTGGTACTTTTGATGGAGCATCCAACGGTTCGCAATTCGGATATGCGGGTATTCTGCCTAAAACTGCCGGCAATTTTTATTCAGGAGTTCAAAGTCCAAATAACACATGGGCAGGACCTTTTTCTTTAGTTCGTGGAGATAATAGTGTCGTTACGACGTACACGGCGGGCCAGTTTATGGAAATAGGTGTTAATCTCTCTAAAATTGGATTAGACCCGGTTACATTATTGGGTGAAAATAAATGTGGTATGCCTTTCAGGAGAATCTTGGTAAAGTCAAGGGCCTCTGCATCATTTACTTCTGCGCTTAAAGACTTTGTTGGGCCTTTTGATTTCTTTCTTCCGGCAAGAGCAAATATTCAGTCCGATCAATCCGTACTTTGCGGATTAATTGGGAATAGTACAATACATGTAACCGACCCGGTAGCAACATCTACTTATACCTGGTCTACTCCAAACGGACATATAGTAAGCACCAGCACCGATGGAACTTCTATTACTGTAGACTCGGCGGGAACTTATATCGTCTCACAACAGTTACAGTCAGGATGCTCAATTTATGCGACTGATACAGCTGTAGTGTTCTGGAACAGCAATTGTTTTGTTCTCGATAATAAACTTCTAAGTTTTAACGGAAACATATCCAACAAAACGGTGCAATTGAATTGGAATGTTTCACCCAACCCGCAAATCAATTATTTTAATATTGAGCGAAGTCTGGATGGCGACCACTTCGTAGCCGTAGCTAAAGTCTTTGCTAATACTGGGGACAATCTAACAAACGAATACTCTGCCACGGATGCGCCAGATGCAACTGCATCCGATCGTGTCTACTACAGGCTAAAAATAATAAGTTCAAAAGGAAATGTATCTTATAGCAGGACTATTAGCTTCTTTCTTCAAAAAGCCTCTAAACCTGGCGTTATTATCATGCCAAATCCGGTGAGGGAGAATACGCAACTAAATGTTTTTTCCATCGGGGAAAATAAATTGCAATTGTTTATTTATGATGGTGCCGGAAGATTAATGAGAACAATAAGTACGATAGTACTAAATGGAAACTCGAGCCTTAACCTGACTGATTTTCAAGGATGGCCGCGGGGAATTTATTCGGTGAAAGTTCTTCTGGGAGAGAATTTGTTTGTTGAAAAAATGGCACTGGTAAAATAATTCGGGCTGGCAATGTAATTAACGGTATTGCGCAATAATGTTTTCGCAATACCGTTTTTCAATTATCTTTTATATCCATATGAAACCCATATCAATACTTTTTTGTTTAACAATGATTTCCATAACATCCGGTTATGGGCAACCGCAAATCCCGCAGGTTATTAATGCGTCAGGCGGCGTTTCAAAAGGTAAGGGCTTCACGACTCAATGGAGTATTGGAGAATTGACGCTCGTGAATGAAATGGATGACATTGACAGCAGCTATATCATCACAAACGGATTCATTCAGCCTACTAGCGGCCTTGTTCAGCCACCACTACAGCAAACTGCCGTTTCCTTCAACACAACTGCATTGAGTTTTACTAACATTCGGGTATTCCCAAATCCAACTCAGGATATTTTACACGTTGATTTGTTGCAAAGTATTTCTGGAAAGGTTAGCCTGCAACTATCGGATGAACTTGGGCATATTGTTTATAGACATGAGTTCTCGTGCTACGGATCAGGATTGACCGAGAAAATTAATATGAGAGGTCTTAGGAAAGGTCTTTATGTACTCTATATAAAAAAATTGAATCCGGTCTCAGGAAGTTATGAAATGGAGGCAGATTCTTACAAAATAATTAAACTATAATAATTGATTGTTATTTTAAATTTCCGTGTATGAAAAAACTGATGCTTTTTACAACCTGTGTGTTTTTCACAATTTTTGTTTTTGGGCAGGCTGCTCAAATGATCAATTATCAGGGCATTGCACGAAATTCATCTGGAACCACCTTGACAAATCAAAATATTGGTCTACGTCTTTCTATTCATGATGGTACTTCATCCGGGCCTCTTTTATACCAGGAAACCCGCAGTTTGAAGACCGACCGCTTCGGAATGTTTGTGATTCAAATTGGCAGTGGCGGTGCCATAAGTGTCGTGAATTCGCTTAGTGGTATTAATTGGTCAGTTGGGGGGGGCAAATTTTTACAGGTAGAACTATCGCCAAACAACAACAATACTTTTATCGACATGGGCACAGCGCAGTTATTGAGTGTCCCTTATGCATTTTTAGCAGATAGCGCGCATCCAATCGGGCCAGCAGGTGGCAACTTAACTGGCACCTATCCAAACCCGTCCATTGCGAACAATGCAATCACTACTAATAAAATCCTGGATAGTGCAGTAACGACCTCAAAAATAGCAGATCATTCGATAACTGCATCTAAAATGGGTGTAATTCCCGCTGGTGGCGATTTAACCGGAACGTATCCAAATCCAACCATTGATACTGGTGCTGTCAATACTATTAAGTTGCTTGATGCAGCGGTAACCACGCCTAAAATAGCAGATCACTCGATAACGGGTTCTAAGTTAGGTATAATTCCTGCGGGTGGCGACCTTTCAGGTATCTATCCTAATCCTATTATTGCGAACGGAGTTATATATACTTCGAAACTGGCTGATTCTGCAGTTACGACAGCTAAGATAAAAGATAGTTCAATAACGCTCTCTAAATTGGCACCTGGTGTAATACTTGGCGGCTCTGGCGCCACAGGTTCGGCTGGGGGCGATTTAAGCGGGACCTATCCAAATCCAACTATTAACGCAGGTGCTGTCAATACTATTAAGTTACTTGATGCGTCTGTAACCACTCCTAAGATGGCAGATCACTCAGTGACGATATCTAAATTTGGTATAATTCCGGCTAGTGGGGATTTAACCGGTATTTATCCTTTTCCTACAATTGCCAATGGAGTTGTTTCTACTTCAAAACTTGCTGACCTATCAATAACTACTTCAAAACTTGCCGATTCTGCAGTGACTACAACTAAGATAAAAGATAGTTCAATAACACTTGCTAAATTAGCACCTGGTGTAATATTTGGCGGCTCGGGGGCCACAGGGCCTGCTGGAGGCGACCTAAGTGGAACATATCCAAACCCAACTGTAAATAAGTTGCAAGGAAATGGGATAAGCAATGCAATCCCGCTTGTAGGCCAGGTGCTTAAATTTGATGGTCTGCGATGGTCTCCATCTAAGGATAGTATCGGTGCTTTCTCAATTCCCTTTAGCGCTTCTGTTAATTCAGATTCCGCTTTATTTTCAATAACTAATCAAGGGCCCGGAACTGCTCTTCAAGGAATTAATTCATCTGTGAATGCTAATGCATTTGGGATAATAGGTAAAATTAGCTCATTAACACCTGGAGTATCATCGGCTGCAATAAGAGGAATGAATTCTGGTACGGGAACGGATGGATATGGTATTTGGGGATCTCATGATGGAAGCGGATCAGGAGTTTATGGATCATCAGTTAGTGGCAGCGGTGTAAATGGACTTTCTTCGGCCGGGTACGGGGTATATGCAAGCAGCCCGGACGGAACAGGAGTTTTTGCGACTAGCGACAACGGAACGGCTGGTCTTTTTGATATCTCTAATCCAAATGCCTTCAACGATGTAGTTTTCGCGTCAAACGCGGGGTACGGTAATGGTATAACATCCATTGCTACTTATGGGTACGGGGTTTTGGGCATCGGTAACGATGTAGGTGGAACAGGCCTTTTAGGTATTAATAACGCTGGAGGCGAGGCGGTTTTAGGGTTTACCATCAGCGACAATGCCAGCGGTGTAGTTGGACGAAATGATGGGACCTATGCGGGAGTAAGAGGCTTCAATACTGCTAATAACGGGATTGGTGTGCTTGCAGTTGCCAATTCATTTGGAGCCACCAACGGTAATGCTTTGGTTGCAGAACTTGAAGGGCCGGATGCTGGCAATACCGCGGTGTTTAAAGCAAATAACGCAAACGTTGCCCGAATAGATAATACCGGGAAAGGGTTTTTTAATGGTGGAACGCAAATGGGGGGCGCCGATGTTGCAGAATTTTTTGATGTAGTAGGAGATCGCACGAAATATGAACCGGGAGATGTGTTGATCATTTCACAAGATTCAGATCGTAAAGTTGAAAAATCTTCATCGGCATATTCGACACTGGTTGCCGGCGTATATGCAACAAAACCCGGTGTGTTATTAACCGAAAAAAATGCTGAACTGGATTCTCTTGGAGAAATGGTGCCAATGGGTGTAATTGGTGTAATACCAACAAAAGTCTGCCTTGAAGGAGGTGTTATAATGAGAGGTGACCTGTTAGTAACTTCTTCTACCCCAGGTGTTGCAATGAAAGCCGATCCAAAAAAAGTTCAAATCGGACAAGTATTAGGAAAAGCATTGCAGCCTTATAATGAAAATGAAGTTGGAAAAATTAATGTTCTTGTAAGCGTAAAATAAATTATTATGTTTTCTCGTTTTAAATTAAATCTCGTGGCTACATGTATTCTTGTTTGCTCGTTTGGTTCGGCTGCTAAAGCCCAACTGGCGAGCGATAAGTCACTTAATGAAATTTATAATAAAAAAATAAATGAAAAATTGAGTGAAAAAAATAAATCAACAGATCTTTCTAAGCCTTTGCAAAAAGATCAAAATTTTCCGAGTTCAAAGTCTTCGCTTAAAGACGTTGCAAAGCTTAAAATAAAGAATCCGGAAATAATCGCACATTCTGATTTAGCACGGTCAGATGAAGAAGATAAAAATAAATTGCCGAGCAATTCTCCTAAACTAAAACAGATGGGAACCATAGCAACTAAATCTCAAAAATTTCTTTTACACTAAATTTAGTTTCTTGTAATTTTTTATTGATTCAAAAAATTTTCTTTAAAATCACTTATCATTCAACTATTTTATAATAAATATTCTAAAGCAAAAGCCCACTATCTATGAAAAAGATTTTGATTCTAACCGTTATGCTAGCGACGTACAGTAATATATTTGCCTTTCTTACACAGGCTAATTGGCGTTGGCGTAACGACGATGGAACAGAAACAACCGCAACCTGGAAGGCAGCCCAAAATACGCAGGCGGTATTAAGTGTACCTGGAGAGGTATGGAGGTTAAGATTAGAAGTTTACAACAGTACTCCGGATACTACTCTTAGTATCTTTGATACATTGCAATACGCCACGTCAACAGGAGGACCATGGAAAAATATCGATGCAACTTCAAGTTCCAATCCTTTTATTATGGCAGGCACAAGTGCCTTCGTTTCGCAGGCGGAGTCAACTACAGCTCAGTTAGTTGGAACTGGTGGCTATACTTTTGCGCCAGGCAAAATAATGGTTGATTCGGCATTACTGCAAAACGACACTCTTGCATATAACTATCGCACGGAATTTGAATGGGTCATTAAGAGTACTTCAAATATAACCTCTAACACTATCTATTATTTTCGACAATGGGGGTCAACATCAAGCCTTGATGGTACACAAACTTACCCATCATTAATTACTGCAGGAGTGCTACCCATTAAACTTAGCGGGTTCACCGTAAGCCGCGAAGGCAAAAGTGTTAAATTAGAATGGGTAACATCCACAGAACAAAATAATACCCGATTTGAAATACAACGCAGCAGTGATGGAAAAACATGGAAAACCATCGCCAGTGTAAATGGCAAGGGCACCACTGCTGCATCCAATGCTTATAACGTATATGATGATAATCCTTTAAGTGGAATTAACTATTATGTAATTAAACAATACGATGTTGATGGTCACGCTTATCAATCTGATGTAAAAATTTTACGAATGCCAGATATAAAATCAATTATATCGGTTTCTCCTAATCCATCACGTTCCGGAATAAATTTTAGTATTGCAAATCGTGGGGTTTCTAATGTTGACGCAACGGTTATCGGTATGAATGGAAATATAATTTATCATGAAATGATTAATAATGTACAGCCGAATTCACTTAAGAAATTAAACATGAAACAACAACCGGCACCTGGTCTTTATATTCTAAAATTAAAAGGGGAAGGGCTTTCTGAAAGTGCGAAAGTCGTAATAGAATAATATTTTAAATTTATTATAAAATAAGAGGGAAAGTTATTGTAAGCAATTACAAACTTTCCCTCTTATTTTTGTTTATAAACCGTTATAAATAAAAAACCTTCAGCGATCATCGGAATAATGCAAAAGTTTATAAATAAATCCTGGAGTCTTGCCATTACTTCCGGTATACTAACGTACGCGGCTACCTGTAATATTAATTTTATTTTTAGCTGGGTTTGTTATGTCCCTTTTTTTATCTTGATTTATAATAAAAGAAAAAAAGAGGTTTTTAAGATTGCTCTTGTTTTTGGATTTACTTTCTCTTGTCTCGCTTTTTTCTGGATGATACCAGGTGCCGAAAGATTTACGGGTTATAACATGTTGTATGGTCTTGGCGTATTCCTTATTTCCGCTGCTTTTTACAGTTTGTTTTGTGGCGCATTATTGTGGTGCTTTTCTGCATTGAAAAAAACTGATAATAATTTAGTTTCGATTATTACCAACAGCATTTTAGCAGGCTCTCTTTTTTGTGTAGCAGAAGCATTATTAATGCTGGTATCGACCGGGCTACCCTGGTTTGATGTTCATTCGGGAAATGGATTGGCAGAAAATCTCTACGCAATTCAGCCTGCATCTATTTTTGGTATTCACATTATGAGCTTTATTGTGGTTATGGTTAACTATCAGTTAGCTGCGATTACCATTAAAAAATTGTGGAGAAGATTATATATACCCATAATTGTCATCGCGTTTTATTTATTCGCAGGTTTTATTTTGCTTCAAAGATTTGACAGCAGTTTACATGCAAATAAATCATTCAATGTGGCAATCCTTGCCGAAAACATTCCGCCGGACATAACCTGGGATGACAACACCGGCAATTTTCTTGTTCAAAAATTATTGTACCTGAATCGGCTTGCAGTTACAATGAAACCAGATGTGGCATTATGGTCGGAGTCAGCAATTCCCTGGACTTACAGAAAAGATGATGACCTGGTGAAGGAAGTATTGAAAATTACAGATCCGGTTCGTATAACTCATATTTTGGGTATCAATACAGCCTATAAAGAGAACGAAGTTTTCAATTCAGCGTACTGTATTTTACCAGGTGGAAATGTTATGGGTCATTATGATAAACAATATCTTCTGTCTTTTATCGAAAAACCCTTAAACGGTTGGTTGATGCCTTTTTTTTCAAGCAAAGGATTTTCTGCTCTTAATGATACTGCCTACAACAAACCCCTATCAACGCCATTTGGCAGAGCAGGCTTTCTAATTTGTAATGAAGCAGCAGTACCAGCTGCAGCAGCAAGCCAGGTGAGACAGGGAGCCCAGTTCCTGTTTAACATGAGCAACGACGGATGGTTTAATGATACATACATCGTTAATCTCCACTTTTATTATGCAAGGTTGCGGGCTGTTGAATCAAGAAAAGATATAGCCATAAATAGTAACAATGGATTGTCAGGTCTAATAAAGGCCTCGGGCGATATTGAAGAACAGGAAAAAGGCACAGAACCTTTTGTAAAAATGGTCAAAATACAACCCAATGATTATAAAACAATAGCTTCATCATACCCTCAGATATTTATCTATTTCTGCCTATTATGTATCGCCATCATTTGTATTCCCTCGTTGATTAAATCCAGGGCCAAAAATGGTCGTTAACAACGAATCTATATCGATTATTATTATCCCGTTCCGGCATTAGGTAGTCACGTATTCGGATAATTTCTTTTAATAAATGAGATAAGTGCCAACATTATAAGTTGCTGTAGCAGAGAAATTGGAAAGACTATTATATATTTCTCCTGCATTTTTTGCAAACCAGCGTTCATCCGTTTCTATCGCCACTGGGTTCCCAACAATAAAATATTCATACTTCACTTTTATTACATCTGGAAAATTAAAAGTTGCAATGCTTACCGGAACTGACTTTTCTAATATCGTCATTTTAAGATAAGCGGTAATGGCGATCCCACCGACTATTCCGCTAATATTTGGCGATGTCCACGATGTACCGGAAGCCACATTATCTTTCAGAAAAATAAATTCACCTGTAGTTGGCTGGTCGAAGGGAATAATTTTAGAATAATCAAGGTACTGGTAATAATCTCCGCCCGGCTTACGATAATAAGATGAGTCAAAAGCTCCTGTAGAAGGCACGTCATATGATGCTATAGTACTGTAATTATAACTGCCAAATGTTGGTGAGTAAGCAATTACCGCATTATGAACTGAATCAGTCGCCGTTCCTCCGACAAGATTATAAGTCCAGTTTGAATTCAACGTTAGCGGGAAATAATCGCCCGAAGAAGTAGTGGCTGGCAAAAATGTAATAGTAAATGTGCAACTACTAGTTCCAAATGTTACAGTGAAACTATGCAGTCCGGCAACTATGGGAGTTCCGCTACCAGTCAAAAATATTGTCTGCACGCCTGTAGCAGTAAAATTTCCACTCTTAGAAAATGTAACCCCGTCGATGGTGCCGGTAGTGATATTGTAACTCCCTAAAGTGGCAACGTTCACCTGAATTTGTACTGTATTTGTAGCATCAAGTGCGATGCCTTGTGTGTAAACCCCTGCAATGGCAAAAGGAGTGCAGCTTCCTCCACCGCCGCCGAGACTACCAGATGCAGGCGAATCGAAAGTTATTTTGAAATTACATAAGCTATTACCATAACTTAAAGTAAAACTTTGACTGCCCGAATTTGTTGGAGTACCATTTCCGGTTAGAATAACCGTTTGCACACCTGTCGAAGTAAAAGTGCCGGATTTCGAAAAAGTAACCCCGTTAACCGTATTGGTCTTTATAGAATACGACCCTGCGATAGCAACAGTTACCTGCACCTGTACGGTGTTAGTGGAATTCAATGCTATTCCTTGAGCATATTGTCCAGCCAGGATAACTGGTTTACAACTGCCTGAACTATCACCCAACACTCCGGACGAAATACCACCACCAGCTACAGGACTACTAAAACTGGAGGTAAATTTTCCGTTAGTAATTTGTTTAATCTTGTTAGATGCATCCGATGCGGCACCCGAAAAAGTACCTGATATTTGAGTACTGTTTAGTGTGGTTATATTCACAATAAATTCTCCGATTAATTGCCCGGCCTGGTAAATTCCGGTTCCTCCGGATGTATATTGAAAAGTAGTCTGAAACAGAGAAGCCTTATAAGTTCCTGTTGTAAACGAACTGGCATATAGCTCAAGATTAAACGATTGCGATCCATCGAGAGACGTTCCCAGCAAATGGAGTACCTGGGTATTTGATGATGAAGTTGAATCAATGTATGCACTATCCATATTTCCTGCAAACAATTGGCTGCTGTCGCTGAACTGCCAGGTTCCGGTGGGAACTTTTAAGTTACCAAGTTCATTGCTATATTCTTTTTGGCATGCATTTAATATAACAAAAGTTGCAAAAATACAAAGTGCAATTTTGATCTGTTTCATAGTACGAATTTAAAAATTTGTAATTCTTGGGGCTTACGAAACCTGCATTTCATCGTTAACCAAAGTGCCTGTTTCAAGGCTTTTGGAAGCAATATTTTTAGAATTGCTTTTGAAAAAACGCTTTTGGAACACAAGTATTGTGATGATTCCTGTGGATATTGCAGCGTCGGAAAGGTTAAATATTGGGCGGAAAAATTCAAAATCCTCACCGCCCCAAAACGGTACCCAGGTGGGAAAATGGGTATTTCGGATGATCGGGAAATACAACATGTCAACTACTTTGCCGTGTAAAAAGCCGGCATAACCATGAGCCGGAAAAATTCTTGCCACGTTGTAAGCGAAAGGGCTGCTATCTTCAAAAATTAAACCATAGAACATACTGTCAATAAGGTTACCGAGCGCCCCTGAGAAAATGAGGGCTGCACAAATAATAAATCCTGGATGGTACTTGTGCTGTATAATTTTCTTAATATAAAATACACCAAAAATTACTGCCGCCAGGCGAAACAACGTCAAAATTATTTTGCCCCATTCGCCGCCGAATTTCCACCCATATGCCATCCCTTCGTTTTCAATAAAATATAACCTAAACCAACTGCCGATTACAGCATGTGATTCTCCCGAATGATAATGTGTCTTTACATAGATCTTTAAAGCCTGATCTGCCAGAACAATAAGACAGATAATCAAAAAAACATTTCTTCCTTTCACGTAATAAATTTAAAAGGGTAAAGATAACAAAATTGAGGAAGGCTTATAGGCAAATACGTTAATTATTAGCAAAGAGATAATAGGATTCAATGGAAATATTGGGAAATCTCTTCAAGTATTATTCTTCGAAATAAACTCTCTTAACCCTTTGTGAAATTCCTGTCATTATTTCGTAAGGTATAGTTTGAGACCATGATGCAAGTAAATTTAACGTAAGGTTTTCTCCAAAAACAATTACGTCATCGCCTTCCTTTGCAATATGATGGTCCGTAATGTCCAACATCGTCATATCCATACATATATTTCCAACTATGGGAACAAATTTTCCGTTAAGAACCATTTTACCAACTCCATTCCCTAAATTCCGGGGATAGCCATCAGCATAACCAATACGAACCGTTGCTATCATACTGTCTCTTTGCAACCGGGCATTTCTACCATAGCCAACCGTGTCGCCAGCCTTTACCTTTTTTATTTGTGAGATCGTCGTTGTTAGCGTAGTAACATTTTTCAAATTGCTTTGCATTTTATTATTACTATCAATTCCGTAAAGGCCAATGCCCAGCCGTACCATGTCCATTTGCAAACCGGGGTGACGGCTAATACCAGCAGTATTGGCTATATGTTTGATAAATTGGTATCCCAGCGCATCTTCAATTTTTCTACAACAATATTCAAACATTTTTGCTTGCTGTAAAGTGAACTCATCCTCTTTAATATTTTCAGCCGCTACAAGATGTGTAAAGACACTCATTATTTTTATTAAGGAATTTCCTTTGATTAAATCGCCTAATGCATCCATATCATCATTGGTAAATCCAAGCCTGTGCATACCCGTATCAATCTTAATATGAACCGGGTAAAAATTAATCCCCGAAGACTTGAGGAAATTTTCAAACTCATTTAAAATATTGAACGAAAAAATTTCAGGCTCAAGACTGTTACTAACAATAGATTCAAATGTTGACGGTTCTGCGTTCATAACCATAACGGGCAACGTTATCCCAGCCTTCCGCAGTTCAACTCCTTCGTCTGCATAAGCCACAGCCAGGTAATCAACTTTATTATATTCTAAAACAGATGCAATTTCAAAGCTTCCGCTGCCGTAACTGAATGCTTTAACCATGGCCATAATTTTTACTCCGGGCCTCAGCAAAGACCGGTATTGCTTCAAGTTATGAACAATGGCAGTAAGATTTATTGAAAGTATGGTCTGGTGGGCCTTTTGCTCCAATTTACGACTGATTTCTTCAAAGCCAAAACTGCGTGCGCCTTTAATAAGTACCGTTTCATCATGAAAATTAATATCTTCAAAACTCTCCAGAAATTCTTCGACATTCTTAAAAAAATATTTTTCTTTTAAAAATGAGAATTCCAATTGCATCGAACTAATATCGATGCCAATGCCAATCAATTTATTAATCTTTCTTTGCTTAAAAAGTTTTGCAACGTCTTTATATAATTCCATTGGTCGTTTACCCGATTGCAAAATATCAGATATAATAACCGTGTGTTTTTTGTTTTGCTTTTGTTGTTCTAAAAAATTAAGCGCTATTTCCAATGAGTGCATATCGTTGCTGTAACTATCGTTTATGATCGTGCAATGATTAATTCCCTGTTTAAGTTCGAGCCTCATTGCAATCGGGTAAACAAATTCAAATTTCTCTCTCGTCAGGTGGTCGTTTTTGTTTAACAACAATAAAATGCACCAACAATTAATAGCGTTTTCCACAGATGCTTCATCGGTAAACGGAATCTTTATTGAGATAATCAGTTTTTCATAAATGGCTTTTATCCTGGTGTGGTCTTTTGTTTTATTGGCTGATAAAATTTGCAGCCTGTTGTCAGCGCTTTTGCCCCAGGTAAATAATTCGAGATTTTTTCCACCGGCATTTATTTTATTCCGAAAATCAAATATTGCTTTCTTAACTTCTTTGTCATCGGTGCAGCAAACCAGTTGTTTTGCATGAACAAATAACTGCAACTTCTCATTAATTTTTTGCGCCCTGTTGTTAAATCCTTCATCATGTGCCTGCCCGATATTGGTAAGGCAACCAATAAAAGGCCTGATTATTTTTTCAAGGCGACTCATTTCGCCAGGTTCAGATATTCCTGCCTCAAAAATTGCAAGGTTGTGCGATTGATTGATGTTTAATACGCTTAGCGGAACTCCAATTTGAGAGTTGTAACTTTTGGGACTTCTAACAATGGAAAAACTCTCTTCAAGCAATTGATTCAACCATTCCTTTACAATTGTTTTTCCGTTGCTTCCTGTAATACCAATTACGGTGAGGTTTGCAAACATCTTGCGATGATGGGCAGCGAGCGATTGCAATGCATTTATGGTGTTGCGAACGACAATAACATTTGCGAGAGGAACATTATTGACATTTATATTTTTATCACTTACAACAAAATTCCTTACGCCTTTCACATATAGCCCTTCAATAAATTTATTGCCATCATGATGAGAAGACTTTATGGCAAAAAAAATTGTATTAGGTGCATCGATAATTTTTCTGCTATCGAGTGACAGTACTAACGGCGAAGGCAAGTCGATATTTTTGTTTATCAATTTTCCACCGGTAAATTTTGCAATTTCTTCAATTGTATAGTGAATTGGTTCATTCACGTTTTTCAATTTTTTTTAAATTCTAATTAGAAACTTTCTTTTTTGTTGTATAGGCAGAAATTAAAATAGCGCCGGATATACAACTCACAATAGCAACCAGCGATAACCATGTTGGCAAATGAATATTAAAAATTTCAACCAGCATTTTTAATCCAATAAAAATTAATACTACGGCAATTCCTTCTTTAAGATACCTGAACTTATCAACTGCGCCTTTCAATAAAAAAAATAAAGAACGCAAACCCAACACGGCAAAAATATTGGAAGTATAGATAATCATTTTCGTTTGTGTAATGGCAAATACCGCCGGTATCGAATCTAATGCGAAGACCACGTCGGTTGTCGCAAGTAAAATCAGCACAACAAAAAGCATAGTGAAATGTCTCTTTCCATTAATCATTTTTGAGAATTTACCTTCAGTTTCTGCATGTGTCAAAGGCACTATTTTTTTAAGAAATTTGTATACCGCATTTTTTTGGGGATCAAACTCATTCTCCTCATTAACCAAAAACATTTTTATTCCGGTGTATATTAAAAATGCGCCAAAAATGTATAATATCCATTCAAACTCTTTCACAAGCGCTATTCCTATGGTTATAAAAATAACCCTTAAAAGAATTGCCAGTAAAATGCCCAGCAATAATACCCTGTTCGAATATTTTTCTGCTATACGGAAATAAGAAAAAATAAGCATGAAAACGAAAATATTGTCAATGCTTAACGACCATTCCATTAAATAGGCACTTATAAATTCAAGGCCTTTTGAATGACCATTTTCCAATAAAACAAATACAAAAAACCCCAGAGCAAGACTTATCCAAAAAACAGTTTGAAATAAGGCTTGTTTTATCGAAACCTTTTTTGATTTTTTACTCAAAAGACCCAGATCAAAACCTAAAGCAATGATAATTACAATTCCGAAGACCACATAAGTCCATTCTGTTGCATTCATGAAAGTTACAATTGCAGCAAAGATATGTTATGGCAGAAAGTATAGCCAGGCTCCGATTTATTTTAGCAAGGATGGATTTCTATATTTTTTTCTTCGCCACCATTGGTATATAATTCCAAATATGATAATCAGCGCCACAGGTAATGCAAGATTTATCATTTGCCACTTTGTTTTTTGTTCAGCAATTAATTTGAGGTCAAGCAGGCGCAGCGTATAATCCTTAGCTCTGGCCTCACTTAAATTGGCTGTATTAATGAGATATTCCAGGCAATTTTCTACAAAAGCCTTATTGGCAAACTGGTATTCATATTGTGTTCCAACAGTGTAAGAGTTTACGCCCATGGGTAACGGATTTCTTTCCTGGGTTCCATTTAAAACAATATCTCCGTCAGCAACAACAATCATTTTGTTTTCATTAATGCATTCAGTTAAAAACGGTGTACCAAATTGTTGCAACGAATCCATCTGCTGTTGGCTAATTCTGTTTTTATATAACGAACTAAATTTTCCTTCGAGCAATACGCCGGCAGGTATATCTTTCTTTTTAAAAGCATCGTCTTCTGGCGCATTACGATTCTCCTCTCCACTTATTAATGCAGGAGTTTCAATTGTTCTGGAATTGGCAGATGAACTTAAAAGAATAGTCTTCTTTATTCCCGGCGCATTAACCGTGTCAATAGAATTGACGAAACGCCCGGCTACCAATCCAACATTTTTATTGATGAGGCTATTTTGTTTCGATTCGAATAAAGGAAAATAATTCCAGTGCAGAAAATTGAACTGATCTTTCCCATTAACCGAAAATGGCAAAAAATCAGACTGTAAATCCATTATGAGGTCGGGATTAATTCTAACTCCATATTTAAAAAGGAGATCTTCAAGGTTGAGATTGCGATCATAGGCTATAACCTGGTTTTTTATTTGCAGGCTATCCATTTCTGCCTCCAGCCGGTCAATAAACCAAATTACTTTTCCGCCTCGCATTACGTATTGATCAATCTTGAATTTTTCATCTTCGGTAAATGGAGCCGTTGGTTTCACAATCATCAGCAATTTGAAAGTATCAGGAATTACGGGCTCTTTGGCAATATTTAATGTGAATAAACTATAATTTTTCCTTAATACGTTTTCTACCAGGTCAACCACGTTATCGCCCGTTGGCTCGCCATTACCAACCGAATAAGCAACCATTGGCTTTCTATTTTCTGTCAGCTTATAAATTGCATCTGCAAACTTATATTCTAATAAAGCTTCGGAGCTGTTTAATTCAGGCGGGGTAATAACGGTTTGCGTTCCGGAATATAAATTAACCGGCAATATTTTATTTTTATATTGAACTAACGCGGCCGGGTAAACGTATTGCGATTGCTCTCCGGCTTTTAATTGAACTTTTAGATTAATGGGAACAATGCCGAGAGAAGTGAGCGTATCCGCATAAGTTGTTGTTGTCCCCGGCATTTGCTCATCAGGTGAAATGAGTTTGTAACTGATCTTACCATTTGAATATTCTTTAAATTCCTGCAACAACTCTTCTGCAGAAGTGGATAGGTTTTTGAAACCTGCCGGCAAATCGCCTTTTAAGAAAATAGTTACTTTAGCAACATCATCCATATTGCCTAATATTTTCCTAACCGGGGACGAAATCGTAAATCTTTTTTCATTGGTAAGGTCGATACGTTTATGAAATATTGAAGCAAAAAAATTGACTGCGACAATTAGAGCAATCACAACTATCCACCACCATTTTCCATTCATATTTTTATTTGATAAAGACTTCATTATTGCCGAACACTATTTTTTTGAAAGATTTTTTTGTGTTGCAAACAGGAAAAGAAAAATAATACTCAAAAAATAAATAACATCACGTGTATCTACAACGCCGCGGCTAATACTTCGGTAATGAAAATCTATTCCAAGCATTTCAATGTAATAATCTGCATTGCCCGTGAAAACTGGTAATTTACTAAGTGAATTAAACCCGAAATATAAAATAAGGCAAGCGAAAGCGCCGATTAAAAAGGCAATAACCGCATTGGAAGTAAGCCCGGAACACCACACGCTGATTGCAGCAAAAACAGCAGCAAGAAAAATTAAACCAATATACGAGCCGGTAATTCCCCCGGAGTCAATACCACCGGCAGCGGATAATGCATGAATTGTAAAAACATACAGCAATGTGGGAAGCAAAGAGACGAGAATAACGGAAAGCACCGCAAAATATTTACCCAACACAATTTGCCATTTGGTAAGAGGCCTTGTTTGCAAAATTTCGAACGTGCCGGTTTTGTATTCTTCAGAAAAGCTTCGCATTGCCAAAGCAGGTATAAGAAAAATAAATATCCACGGCGCCAGGTCAAAAAATTTATCAAGAGTTGCATAGCCAAAATCAAAAATATTGCTATCCTTTAATACAAACAGGTAGAGGCCATTTACAAGGAGGAACAAAATGATGGTAATATAGCCGGTGAGCCCATTAAAAAACTGGTGCAACTCCTTTTTTGCAATTGATATCATAATATTTAAAAAACTGCAATTTAGGCCTTGAAAAATAATTCTGGGATTTTGATTTTTTTAAAGCAGCGTTTTAATATTAGCTAATGTCTCTTCTATATACATTGCTGGCCGACGCAGGCTAACACCTGATTTACTATTTTATTTTAGAATCTCTGACAGGAATTTACCAAACGTTCCTAGGATTGAAAAGTAACCTTTCAGGGAATCCGTTATGAAAAAGTTTACCTAAACCAACTGGACAAACCCTGTTACCAACAGGGTTTTTTTTATGGAATTCAGGGAGTATTGAATCATATAAAAAAAATTATTATGAAACAATTCAAAGTAAATCTGGTTATCGCATGCGTTTTATTGTCATTTGCAGCTTTTTCACAATCAAAAAATAAACCTGCACCTCCTCCTCCGCCCGCAATAAAAAGTATTCCCTTGCCGCCTTTACCTCCACCTCCACCGCCTGTTCCTCCGGTACCTCCTAAAGCTAAATCTAACGATGTTCCACCTCCACCGCCGCCTCCCGTACCACCTATACCGGCAAAGCCCGCATTGCCGGCTATCGAATTGTAGAATGAGCTCTATATTTATTAAAGGCTTTCGGGTATCTCAAATGAGTAGCAGAAAATCTTAAATTCTTTTCAAATAAACACAGGCCTTCAAATGAAAGCCTGTGTTTGCATAACTTAATATTATGTCCTGAAAAAATTACACCCCAAAACTTTCGCCGCAACCGCAGCTCCTGCTCGCATTCGGATTATTAAAATAGAATCCTTTTCCGTTTAACCCTTCGCTGAATTCCAAAGTTGTATTTACGAGGTATAAAAAACTTCGTAGGTCGGTAACTAATTTGATTCCTTTATCTTCAAACTCCTGGTCATTAGGTTTTTTTTCATTGTCGAAATCCATTTTATAGCTGAGCCCCGAACAACCGCCACTAACAACGCTTACCCTTAAAAAATATTCTTTATCAGAAAGATGTGCATCTTTCAATAAGGTGTTTACCTTATCTTTTGCCGTATCACTTATATAAATCATAAAAAGTTTTTATCTTTTCGATTATCGTTACTGCCACGAAATAATCTTTTACAAATTTAAACCACATTTATAACACTTCATCGTCAATACTAAAATCCTCAGGATAATGCTTTCATTTCTATTTTTTCCAAATCATTACCGGTTTGTTGAGTTGCATAAACCGGGTTCATATCTCTTAACTTCAAGACTGTTGCAGTTACCTGCTGTATAGTGTAGTCGATTTCCTCTTCTGTGGTAAATCGGCTTAAACCAAAACGGACAGCAGCTTTTGCCAAATTATCTTCTACTCCAAGCGCTTTCAAAACATAAGAGGGCTCGAGGCTTGCCGAAGTGCACGCTGAACCCGAACTTATCGCAATATTTTTATTGAAACCTAACATCAATGCTTCACTTTCAACATACTTAAAGCTGAGATTGGAAATATTGTGCAGGCGGCTATTTACACTTCCGTTTACATAAACATCACCAAGTTTCAATAATTCAGATTCAAGCCGGTCTCTTAGTTTTTTAATCTGTTCAATCTCTTTATTCATTTCAATTCTGCATAGTTCGCATGCTTTTCCAAAACCAACAATCCCTGGTACGTTTAAGGTGCCGCTGCGCATTCCTCTTTCGTGACCACCGCCGTCAATTTGAGCTATTAGCCTAACTCTTGGATTTTTGCGTCGAACATATAATGCGCCCACGCCTTTGGGTCCATACATTTTATGCGCTGAAAGAGCCATCAGGTCTATTCCATCGCTATTTACGTCGATAGCAACCTTGCCCGCCGCCTGCGTAGCATCTGTAAAAAGTAATATGCCACTTCGTTTGGCAATTGCGTTTATTTCTTTAATAGGTTGAATTACTCCTATTTCATTGTTAGCATACATCACAGCAATTAAAATTGTGCCCGGTCTTATGGCGTTTCGCAATTCATCCAAATCAATGAGTCCTTCGTGATCAACATTAAGATAAGTAATTTCGCCACCCAGTTTTTCGATATGTTTACAACAATCCAGGACAGCTTTGTGCTCCGTAGCTACAGTAATTATGTGATTGCCCTTTGAGCCGTAGTTTTCAAAGACTCCTTTGAGCGCCAGGTTATCCGATTCAGTAGCGCCCGATGTAAAAATAATTTCTTTAGGTTCTGCGCCTATCAATTTTGCGACTTGTTCGCGGGCATAATCCACAGCTTCTTCCGCTTCCCAACCAAAAGAATGGCTTCTGCTTGCTGCATTACCATAATGTTCGGTAAAATAAGGCATCATGGTTTCTAACACCCGAGGGTCGACCTTTGTGGTAGCATTATTATCGAGATATACAGGCAGTTTTAACATGAAATGAAACTTATTTTATCACCTGCAAATTTACGCCAAACGAGTGTAAAATAAAGTTATAGTTGGGCTTGCCACTATCAATCGAATTTCCCTGCTTAAAAGGGCATTTCTTACGAAAATTGGCGGTTTTGTCTTAGAAAAATATCCCATATGGTCCTTATTACGTTCTTTCTGTCTAAGTGTAAAATTCCAACCCAACCATTCATCTCGTATATCTCTCTTTATCCATGGAGTTCTAATTTCTTTATTCCCTGCAAGTAAAAAATAAAATGAAAAAGCGCTGAATGGATATTGTGAATTATTTTTACGAATTGAGTATTTAATACCTGCCCGTCTATAAAAAAATATTTACCATATAAAATTATGTGCCTGCTGTTTTTTGCGATCTACGGCCCTAGCTATGGACAACAGCGCGTAATAACCGGCAAAGTTATCGATGCAACTACAGGACTTCCATTATTTTCATGCAGCGTATACGCCCTTAATTCAGGCAATGGTGTAATTACCGATGATAAGGGGGAATACTCGCTCACAATTAGTAGCAAGACCGATTCTATAGCTATATCAATGATTGGCTATAAATCAACCTCCAGGGCAGTAACAAAACAAGAAGAGCAGGTTATTAATTTTGAGGCGGTACCTGCTGCGAACGAAATGGCAGAAGTGGTTGTGTCCGTCAAACAGAAATACACCAAAGCGCAAAGGTTGATTCTTAAGGTAATCAAAAATAAACCTGGAAACGATGCTTTTAATAACAGCTCATTTCAATCCCACGTATATGATAAAATGGAGGTAGATCTCAAAAACATTCCTGAGAAAATCCAAAACAACAAACTGATGCGGCCACTTTCATTTGCATTCAATAACCAGGATACAACTGCCGATCATGATAAACTTTTACCCGTTTTTTTATCAGAAACCAATTCCAATTTTTACTTCCGCAAAACTCCGGAAAAAGATAGAACGGATTATACGGCAATTAAAAGTTCAGGCTTTGATAATAAATCGATATTAACTTTTGTAGATGGACTTTATAAAAAAATAAACGTTTACGATAATAACATCAGGTTAGTTGACGTGAATTTTGTAAGCCCTATTGCTGATAATGCATTAACCTTTTATGATTACCATATTCTGGATACCGTTTTTTTTGACAATCACCGCTGCATACAGGTGCAGTTTTCCCCTGCTCATTTTGGAAGCAATACATTCAATGGATATTTGTGGATTGCAGATACTTCATATGCCGTGAAATCGCTGGTAATGCACATGGATAAAAATGCCAATGTCAACTTTGTAAAAAAGTTTGAGATTTCGCAATTTTTTGAAGCTGAAAACCAGGAAAAATTTTTACCCGAAAAAACAGTTCTTTTCATGGACCTGGTAGTACCGCTAAAAAAACAAACTGGTGTGGTTGCCAGGAAAACTACGATATATAAGGATATTATTTTGAATAATGATAGAATTGATACCGCCTTTGAAAAAAAGTATGTGCCGATTTCTGCTTATGCCTCTGACTCTGCTAAAGTGAAGCCTATTGAAAGGTTCGAACCATTAAGTAAAACGGAAAAATCGGTGTATGTTTTAATGGATACACTAACAAAAATTCCGGCAGTAATTACGTATGCTAAAATAATTTCGGCAATAAGTACTGGCTATTACAGTGCCGGCCATGTAGACCTTGGCGATATTTATTACATATACACTAACAATATCATTGAAGGAAACCGCTTTACATTTGGGTTAAAGACGAACTATAAATTCAACAACCGCATACAGTTAAAAGGTTATGCAGGTTACGCCATGAGGGATAAGCAATTCCGTTATTTGCTACGTTCTGTTTTTGTGCTAAATCCTCATAAATGGTCTACACTTACTTTGGAACATAGTAGCGACATAACAGGCACGTATAATCATAGTGATGAAATTGACCAAAACTCAATCTTTGCAGCCTTTTTAAGAAGAGTGAAATCGAGCCAGTCCCGCCTCATTAACAGTAAATACTCGGATATTAGTTACCTGAAATATCTAACAAGTGACTGGGCAATAGGGGCAGACTTGAATCACAATGCGCTCACGCCTTTTTTTAGCGTGTTCTATACAAACGGCGATTTCAAACCGTATACCGATAGTCTTTCGGAAGCCAATCACTATACGGTAAATGATGGAACTATTTCTTTGCGATGGTCCCACAAGGAAAGGTACATTACACAACATTACAGAAGAGGAAGCCTCGGAAGTTACTACCCGATTATCACTTTGAGTTATACAAAAGGAGTTAAAATAAATAATGGGTTTCTGAAAAGTGATTTTAATTTCAGCAAGTGGAATTTATATTTAGAACATAATTTTCCCGATGGACGGATCGGTAATCTTTCTTATATAGTTGATGCTGGGCTTACTAACGGTGTGCTTCCCATAGTATTTTTAAATGTGTTGAAAGGAAACGACACTTACTACTATAATAAATATGCGTTCAACAATATGAACCGTTTTGAGTTTGTAACCGACAAATATGTAAGCCTTTCTGTTCAACAATCGTTTGGAAGTTTTCCATTTAAATATATCCCGCTAATGAAGAAACTAAAATGGCGTTCCGTGGTAACTTTCAAAGGAGTTATTGGCGGGATGTCGCAGGCCAATAAAATTGCCAATGGTTATTATGATTCGACGATAAATTATCATTTCACAGTACCCGATAAGGAGCCTTACCTGGAGACGGGAGTTGGCATAGACAACATCCTGCACGCATTTAGAATTGATGGTGTATGGCGTTTAAATTATTTAAATAATCCTGGCGTTCCAAAATTCGGAATTAAAGTAAGCGCGGCTTTTAAGTTTTAAAATCAAAATTTGTCCTTCCTTCTTATTTAAGTTTATACACTAATTTGAACGCTTTCTCATTAGCATTGAATTTTGTATAAATAGCTAACTATCTTTCATTTCTTATCTTGTAGCAAATGGGCTTTTATTTTTTTTAAGGATGTAGGACATCTTTTTTATAATAATGGTGTTATAAATTATTATATGTCAAATGAATTTTTATTAAAAAAAAGTGATGGATATTAAGAATGAAAAATCATCAAGTAATCTATTGAAGTTAACGGTTGGTGCCCTGGGTATTGTATTTGGGGATATCGGCACCAGCCCATTGTATGCAGTAAGAGTTTGCTTTACGGGTAAAGAAGCCATTGGAGTAACTGATAGCAATATCTTCGGAATTCTTTCACTTATCTTCTGGTCGCTCATTCTTGTGATAAGTATAAAATATTTGGTAATTATTTTAAGGGCAGATAACGATGGCGAAGGCGGCATACTTGCGCTGATGGCATTCGTGTTGCCAAAAAAGAAAACGCGAAACTATTTCGTTATCCTGTCTATGGGGTTGTTTGGCGCTGCATTGTTGTATGGAGATGGAATGATAACACCTGCCATTTCCGTATTAAGTGCCGTTGAGGGTTTAAAGGTGGCTACGCCTTTTTTTGAACCTTATGTTATTCCTATTACAGTTATTATTTTGTTTATGCTGTTTCTTTTTCAGCGAAAAGGAACCGGCCATGTCGGGCTAATTTTCGGTCCTATCATTTTAATTTGGTTTGCAACCTTAGCATTGTTGGGCATAATCGCAATTGCAAAACACCCGTCTGTATTGCAGGCCTTAAACCCTTATTATGCATTTTATTTTTTTAAGACTAACGGATTGGACAGCATCACTATACTTGGCGCTGTTTTTTTAGTGGTTACCGGTGGCGAAGCATTATATGCTGATATAGGCCATTTTGGCAAAAAGCCTATACGACTCGGCTGGTTTTACGTGGTATTACCCTGCCTCGTAATTAATTATTTTGGCCAGGGCGCATTGATATTGCACGACCATAGTGCTATCATTAACCCTTTTTATCACCTGGCACCTAAATGGGCTTTGTATCCGCTGGTCATATTGGCTGCATTAGCTACTGTTATTGCTTCACAGGCAATTATTTCCGGGGCCTTTAGCCTTACGCAGCAAGCTATTCAACTTGGTTTTCTTCCGCGGTTCAAAGTAGTATACACTTCGCCCGATGAACGGGGCCAGATCTACATTCCTCAACTAAACTGGATGTTGTTTATTGCGACCATAGGGTTGGTTGCATTTTTTAAAACATCCGACAATCTTGCATCTGCGTATGGGGTGGCCGTTAGTACTACTATGGTTATAACTTCATTACTTGCTTTTGTGGCGATGAGAGAATTGTGGAAATGGAAATTGAGTTCTGCGCTTGCTATGGTGCTGTTTTTTTTATTTGTAGATGTTTCATTTTTTTCGGCAAACATCGTGAAGGTCCCTGACGGTGGTTGGTTTCCGTTGTTGGTGGCGACCATTGTATATTTTATGATGACTACCTGGTATCGCGGCAAGAGAATGATGAGTATTCAGCTAAACCGTGTTACAGATTCGCTTGAAAAATTTTTGAAATATTACCAGTCGAAGGCGGAGCATGTCGTGAAGGGTACAGCCGTATATTTAACCAGGAATCCATACATTACCCCACCGGCATTTTATTTCAATTTAACCCATAATAAAATTATTCATGAGCAAATTATTGTAGTCTCGATTCAGCTCAACCCGGTTCCTCATCTACCTTTACGTGACAATATCAACTTTGAAAAACTCGATGATCATATTTCCAGGCTTATTCTCAATTATGGATACATGGATATCATAGACGTGCCATTAGCTTTACAATTACTGAAAGAAAAAAACATCAAACTTGATGAAAAAGACATCACCTATTTTCTTGGCAGAGAATCTGTGGTAATTACCAAACATACCGGCATGAGCCCGTTACGCGAAAGCTTGTTCGATTACATGGGCAGAAACTCTTCACGCCCGGCCCAGTTTTTTAATCTGCCTTCAGAAAAGGTTGTTGAAATAGGCTCACGAATTCGCTTATGATCTTTATAATTTTTATTGCCCAATTCTTGCTGCAACGGCATGCCCGGCTATGGCATTTTGGACATTGGTTAAAAATAGCGATGTTGAACAACCCCATGCCCCTTTCAGACCGTAAGCCCGCCACTCCAAACAATAAAAATTGAAAAACTTAAAGCACAGCGCATAAATTGAGGCTACATTTGAGTAATTAAGGCGATGGTGAATAAAATTTTAAAATTTGTTTTTTTTGGAAATTATTTTGTAGGAGTGCTTGGCATAATGCTTTCACTTGAAACAGACTTTCAGTTGCGGTTGCCATTTAATTCAATTTTATACTATGTGTTGCTTTTTAGTGCTACAGTTATGTATTACACTTACGCGTATACCAATCCATTGCAAACTTATTCTTTAGATAATCCCCGGTCTGCCTGGTATATTCAGCACCGTTCTTTTGTAAAATATAGCCAAATGCTTTTCCTGGCGTTATGTGTATTAACCGGTGGAATATTATTCTTCCGTTATTCTGAAAACTTTTTACAAATGTCGCCGGCATACTGGTTGATAATCGCGGGTATGCTCCTATCTGCAATTTTGTATTACGGTTTATTACCCAGGTCTTTTCTTAAATTAAATCTCAGAAATACCGGCTGGATAAAGGCGTTTGTGATTGGATTTGTATGGTCGTGCAGTGTTAGTCTGTTACCCATTATCGTATTGCAACTGGAACATGGCTATTATTATACCGACCCGATTCTAGTAGTTGGGCTTTTTGTAAAAAACTGGATGTTCTGCACCGTAAACGCAATTATGTTCGACATGAAAGATTATGAAGATGATTCTAACTATCAGTTAAAAACTTTTGTAGTAAGGTTTGGCGTCGAAAAAACAATATTCTTTGTTTTATTCCCCCTTTGTCTGGTTGGCATATTTTTTATGTTTGTCTTTTCAGAATACAGGCATTTTACTTTTCCCTCTGTTTTTTTTAACCTGCTGCCGTTTTTGTTATTGTTAGTTATTACCTATTCTATGTTGAGGCATAAACAAATTCTCTATTATTTGATAGTGATTGACGGCGTTATAATGGTTAAAGCCATTTGTGGAATTATAGCCATGAGATTTGTTCATTAACGAGGAAGCTGGTTACAATAAAGGGTAAAAAGCCATGCCTTTATGCTTATGATGGGACTGTTTAAATGGCGCTTTTAAAAATGCTAAAATGTGATTTATTGGCAACTAATTATGATAGAATAGCCGGATACTACGACTTGATAAGCCGGATTGTTTTTGGTAACAAACTAGTGGAGGCGCAAGTTTGTCTGTTTCCGCATATACCCGCCGACAGCCGCGTATTAATTGTTGGCGGTGGTACCGGATGGCTTCTCGAAGAGATTGCAAAAGTTCATCAACAAGGATTAATCATTGAATACATCGATTCGTCCGCTAAGATGATTGCGATATCAAAAAAAAGAAACCACGGCGCTAATGAAATTAACTTCATAAACCTGGCGGCTGAAAATTATAACACAGATAAAAAATTCGATATAATATTAACGCCTTTTTTTTTCGACAATTTCCAGGCTGCTAAAATCAAAAACCTATTTGCTAAATTCGACAGTTTTCTTAAAAATGACGGCCTATGGCTATATGTTGATTTTGTATATGACAAAAATAATAGTCGTTTATGGCAGAAAACACTCTTAAAACTTATGTATTTTTTCTTCCGGGTAACAAGCCGCATCGAAACCCAGGAACTTGTAAATATGCAGCCATTTTTTAGACAGAATTATGATCCGATTATTGAGGTTTCACACTATCATAATTTCATTAAATCTATTGTGTATAAAAAGAGGTGAGTTCAATCGAGCGCAAAAATTTCCTTATGTTGTACCAACTTTAATATGACGCTTATCCCACTAAGACACTAAGATCACAGAGTAATATTCTTAGTGATCTTCGTTTCTTTATGGGAACATTGATTAAGATATACTAGACTTGACATAGCACTAAATTGACGCCTGATTTTTCATAATTATTTCATAGAAATCCGTTCTCCTATCTTTCAGGTTTCGCACGCTTCCTCTTGAATGCAATTCATCCAATAACGAGAGATCCACATCTGCAATTAAAATCATTTCAGTGTTGGCCGTTGCTTCACTCTTAACTCCATTAGCCGGAAATGCAAAATCACAGGGGGTAAAGACAGCAGATTGCGAATACTGGATATCCATATTTTCTACTTTTGGAAGATTGCCGATACAACCGGTTATAGCAACAAAACATTCATTTTCTATTGCTCTTGCCTGGGCACAATAACGAACACGGTTATACGCATTTTGTGTATCTGTCAAAAAAGGTACGAACAGCAATTGCATTCCCTGTTCTGCAAGTAATCGCGGGAGTTCCGGAAATTCTACATCATAGCAAATTAATATCCCGATTTTACCGGCATCGGTATCATAAACTTTTAGTGTATCGCCGCCCCTTATACCCCAGAACTTGCTTTCATCTGGCGTAATATGAATTTTTTCATATTGGTCAATGTTGCCGTTTCTGTGACATAAATAACCTACATTTTTTAAAGAGTCGCCTTCCATGCTGGGTACACTTCCGGTTATGATGTTTACATTGTATTTTATAGAAAGATCGCTGAATCTTTTTTTAAGTTCAGGAGTATACCTGGCAAGCGCCCGCATAGAATCAGCCTCAGTCATGTCATTAAATTCTGCTAACAACGGGCCATTAAAAAGTTCTGGTAGTAACGCAAAATCACTTTTGTAGGCTGCAATCGAATCAATAAAAAATTCAACCTGTGTAAACATCTCGTCAAGGTTGGCGTAAGGGCGCATTTGCCATTGAATAAGGCCAAGCCGTACGTAAGTTTTAGCGCTAAAAAGTTTTTTTGTTTCACTGGTATAATAAATATTATCCCATTGTAAGAGTGTAGCAAATTCTAAACTCGCATGGTCTTCGGGTAAATAATTCTTTAATACTTTTTTTACGTGAAAATCATTGGCAATCTGGAAGGACAACACACTGTCATAAATTTCTTTATTTTTTACTTTTTGAATAAACTGTTTGGGTGTTAGCTCATTTGCATAATTATGATATTCCGGAATTCTTCCACCAAATACGATGGCCCTCAAATTCAACTGCTCACATAATTCTTTTCTTGCATCATACAAGCGCCTGCCGAGTCGCAGGCCCCTATAGTCGGGATGAATAAATATTTCAATTCCATAAAGCACATCACCATTTTTCGGGTCGTGTGTGCTAAAGGTATAATTCCCTGTAATCTGGCGGTAAGTATGGTTGTCTCCAAATTTGTCATAATCAACAATAAGGGATAATGCACAGCCAACCACTACGTCATCCGCTTTTATTACAATTTGTCCCTGTGGAAACTTATTAATGAGTTTATTTATTGTTTCAATGGTCCAGTAACTTCCCTGCCAGTTGCTGTAAGCGGCTTTCATCGCCGCTAAAAGCTCCTGGTAGTCCGCCGACTTCAGGTGCCCGATCTCAATATGTTTTATCACAAAATTTTGTTTGACTGGGGTAAGGTGTTCCATAGTTTTTGTCTATTTGTTTTGAATAATATAAGAAAAAATAATTTGCCGGGTAATTTTTTTTTGGTTGAAAATAAAATTTCATCGCTTTAAATCATATGTCCTGGCATTATCAATAAAAGTAATTTCCATAGGAAATTTTTTTGATTCAGTACTTTTAGTGGAAAACCAAATTCTATTTTCAGGAACAATTATAAAAAGCCCTTCATCGTCACCAATGGCCTTAAATTGAGGTAGCGGCGGTTGTTTATCGAAATAGGGAAGTGGGTATTGTTTTAATAATTCATCAACATCCTTTTGGAAATTTTCGGCCGAAAGTACTAACCCTATTTCACTAATATTACGGATATGCGCAGACGAAAAATTTTTTTCGGCAATGTCGTTCAAATCAAATCTGGAAATTAGTTCAAGAATATTACCGGCAGGATCCATGAAATAAAATGATTTCGCATGCCAGTTCACAAAATCTGCAACGTAACTTTTATAATCGTCGAGCCAAAGGATCTCAACTTTTTGTTTCATCCATTCAAATGCCTGTTCAAATTTGTTGGAGGGAATATTAAAAGCAAAATGATAGAAAGGATGTATCTCAGTTGTTGATTCTTCAAAAATTAAAACTGACTTTCCCGCAATTACAGTAATACCTCCGTCTCCATAATTTGTTGGCAGTTCTAAAATTGCCTTATAGAAATCATGTAATGCAAAAAGATGACTTGTCTGTAATTTTATTTCCTTTAAAAGCATACGTTATACCACAACATCTTTTTTCTTTTGCTCATCTTCATTGATTTTCATAAAGGGTTTTAAAATATCAATAGGTACCGGGAAGATAGTAGTTGAATTATTTTCGGTTGCTATTTCACGCAATGTTTGCAGGTAACGTAGGGTTAAAGCGCTGGGTTGTTCGCTCAATATTTTTGCAGCGTCGCTCAACCTTTGTGACGCCTGGAATTCACCTTCAGCAGAAATAACTTTGGCCCTGCGTTCTCTTTCTGCTTCAGCTTGTTTGGCCATAGCCCGCTGCATTTCCTGCGGAAGGTCAATTTGTTTTACTTCCACATGCGTAACTTTTACGCCCCATGGTTCTGTTTGGTTGTCAATAATTTCCTGCAAGCGTATGTTTATTTTTTCACGTTGCGAAAGGAGCTCATCTAGCTCTGACTGTCCTAAAACGCTTCTTAAAGTCGTTTGAGAAAGTTGTGAAGTACCAGCCAAATAGTTCTCTATTTCAACAATTGCTTTTTGTGGATCTACTACGCGAAAATATATTACCGCATTTACTTTAATGGAAACATTATCCTGCGTGATAACATCTTGCGGCGGCACGTCCATCACCACTGTACGAAGGGTAACTTTTACCATCTTATCGATTACTGGTATCAGCAAAATAAGACCCGGGCCTTTTACACCACCACCTAAAACTCTACCTAACCTGAATATGACGCCACGTTCGTATTCCCGCAAAACTCTTATGGAACTGGCGAGAATGTATAAAATGAATACGACAATTATGATTAATGCTATTGGTAATTGTTGTGGCATGTTTTTTATTTAATTGTGATTGATAAAATATTTTAATATTGAATGAAATCTTCGCTGTTATGTTACTACTTCAACATATAATGTAAGATCTTTAATTTCTTTTACAATTATTTTTTCTCCTTCATCAATTTTTCCGGATAGTGCAACTGCCTTCCAAGTTTCCCCATTTACTTTCACCATTCCCGACGGATCAATTATTGTAAGGGCACTTCCCCTCATGCCAATTAATGCATTATTTCCTGTAACAGGTTTCAACCTTTGAGCTTTTAAACCCATACCCACTACGAACATAAAAAATAAAGTTGTTACAGCGGTTGTAGTAAAGATTACACTCCTGGATACCGCAGTAACACTTTCCGTGGAGGTTTGCCTGAATAAAAACATCGAGCCCAATAGCACCGAAATGATGCCGCCTATGGTTAACAATCCGTGACTGATGATTTTTATTTCAAGTAAAAAAAGAAGGATACCAAAAATTATTAAAGACAATCCTGCGTAATTAACAGGCATAGAGCTCATAGAATAAAATGCCAACACTAAAAATATAACCCCTGCGATGCCAGGAAATATGGCGCCGGGATTAAACAATTCAAATATTAATCCGAAGAAACCCAACATCATTAGTATGTATGAAATATTGGGATCACTAATCCCATTCAATACCTTTTGAAAAAATCCCATTTCACCGTTTTGAATAGTTGCATTTTTTGTTTGTAAAATTTTAGTGCCTCCGTTTACTTCAATCTTTTTTCCATCAATCTGAACGAGTAATTCACGATCATCATTGGCGATGTAATCAATCACACTATCTTGTATCGCTTCTTCTTCAGTTATCGAAACACTGTAACGCACCGCTTCTTCAGCCCACTGAACATTACGATGTCTTCTTTCCGCAATGGTCCTTATGAAGGCTGCTGCATCATTAGTGCCTTTTGTATTCATTATGGAATCGACGGTTCCCTGCATGGTTACAGGATGCGCAGCACCTATGTTAGTGCCCGGCGCCATCACAGCAATATTTGCCGCGAGCGTTAAAAATACGCCTGCCGAGCCAGCATGAGCGCCGGACGGAGATACATAAACGACTATGGGAACGGTTGATTTAAAGAAATCACTAACAATATCTCTTGTTGAATTTAATAAACCTCCTGGTGTATTAAGATGTATCAGAAGACATTCTGCTTTTTCCTTTTCTGCTTTTTCAACTGATTGATGAATGTATTCAGCAGATGCAGGATTAATTCCTCCGTTGATATTTATGGAAACAACCGTTTGTGAAAAAAGAATGGTTGGCAGAAAAAAATATAAGGCCAACGATAATAAGTGCTTCATCGAATTTAATTATCAGTTTTGAAGCTTTTAACCAAAACCTGGAGTGTAATTTACCGAAAAGACAAGGGTTGAACAAATAAACAAAGGCCAGCGGCGGTTAAAACCCGGCTATTTTCGATTGACATTTTTTAGTCATTTACTAAATGCGAAATTTTTTTATTGATCTTCATTTAGTGGCCGCTCGCCAAAACCCTGTTTGACATTATGTCTTCACCGATTTTAATAAATAAATCGATTCAAAAAAATCTTTAAAAAACCATAAATCTGTTTATACTATTTCGTATAAACGGGTGGAATCTTTATCTTTGTCAACTGGTATAAATGGAATTTTTATAAAAAACAAGGCATAATGAAAGAAGAATTAGATGTGTTGGAACAAACGGTAGCGAGTGACTATAAATACGGATTTGTTACTGAAATTGATACAGATGTTGTTCCAAAAGGGTTAAGTGAAGACGTTATCCGCCTTATCTCCGAAAAGAAAAATGAACCGGAATGGATGCTGAACTGGAGACTGAAGGCTTACGCACATTGGTTAAAAATGGAAGAGCCAACCTGGCCAAATGTTCATTATCCAAAAATAAATTACCAGGATGTAATTTATTATGCAGCGCCAAAGAAAAAGAAGCAATTAGGCAGCCTTGATGAAGTAGATCCTGAACTTCTAAAAACATTTGATAAGCTCGGTATTTCCCTTAGCGAACAAAAAAGGCTGAGCGGAGTTGCGGTTGATGTGGTGATGGATAGCGTGTCTGTAGCAACTTCATTTAAGAAACAACTTTCTGAAATCGGCGTAATTTTTTGCTCGATGAGTGAAGCGATTCAAAATCACCCTGACCTCGTAAAAAAATATATTGGTTCTGTTGTCCCGATGACAGACAATTATTTTGCCGCACTGAACTCGGCAGTCTTTACGGATGGTTCATTTTGTTTTATTCCAAAAGGTGTTCGCTGCCCGATGGAATTATCAACTTATTTCAGAATCAATACACTCGGTTCGGGCCAGTTTGAAAGAACACTTATTGTGGCTGAAGACGATGCTTACGTAAGTTATCTTGAAGGTTGCACGGCGCCGATGCGAGATGAAAATCAATTGCACGCAGCCGTGGTAGAATTGGTGGCACATAATAATTCAGAAATTAAATATTCGACCGTTCAAAACTGGTATCCGGGTGATGAAAATGGGAAAGGAGGGATTTACAATTTTGTAACAAAGAGGGGAATATGCCAGGGAAACAATTCTAAAATTTCCTGGACGCAAGTTGAGACCGGTTCTGCTATTACATGGAAATATCCAAGCGTTATTTTGAAAGGCGACAATTCAATTGGTGAATTTTATTCAGTTGCATTAACCAATCACCGGCAACAGGCGGATACCGGGACCAAAATGATTCATCTTGGAAAAAATACAAGAAGCAGAATCGTGTCTAAAGGAATTTCCGCAGGTAAAAGCCAGAACAGTTATCGTGGCTTGGTTCGCGCCGGAAAGAATGCAGTGAACGCACGCAATTACTCTCAATGTGATTCATTATTGCTTGGCGATAAATGTGGTGCTCACACATTTCCCTATATAGAATCAAAAAATAAAACAGCCATTATTGAACACGAAGCCACAACATCAAAGATTGGTGAAGACCAGCTTTTTTATTGCAGGCAAAGGGGCATAGACGCGGAAACGGCAGTGGCATTAATTGTTACGGGTTTTGCAAAAGAAGTGATGAACCAGTTGCCAATGGAATTTGCCGTTGAAGCGCAAAAATTATTGGCCATCAGTCTTGAAGGAAGTGTTGGATAGTTTGAACAAAAATCATTTATAAATTATATTAAAGAAACATGTTATCAATTAAAAACATTCACGCATCGGTAGAAGGAAAGCAAATTTTGAAAGGGATTGACCTTGAGGTTAAAGCAGGCGAAGTACATGCAATTATGGGCCCAAATGGCTCTGGCAAAAGTACCCTGGCATCTATCCTCGCCGGCAGAGAAGATTACGACGTGAGCGAAGGTTCCATTAATTTTCTTGGAAAAGATATGATTGAAATGTCTCCTGAGGATAGGGCACGCGAGGGATTGTTTCTAGCATTTCAATACCCTGTGGAAATTCCGGGCGTAAGCACTACTAATTTTATTAAGACAGCGTTAAATGAAAAACGCAAATATCACGGTGAAGCACCTTTGGATGCGGTTTCTTTTTTGAAGCTAATGAAAGAAAAAATGCAATTGGTGGAGATTGATAAATCTTTACTAACGCGGTCAATAAACGAAGGATTTTCCGGCGGAGAAAAAAAGAGAAACGAAATTTTTCAAATGGCAATGCTGGAACCTAAGCTGGCAATTCTGGATGAAACAGATTCAGGATTGGATATAGATGCACTTCGCATTGTTGCTAATGGTGTAAATAAATTACGCAATAAAGAAAGAGCGATTATTGTAATTACACACTATCAAAGATTGCTGGATTACCTGCAGCCGGATTTTGTACACGTATTGGTAAACGGGCGAATTGTAAAATCAGGTACCAAAGAATTGGCGTTGGAACTGGAAGAAAAAGGATACGACTTTATTAAAGATGAACTTAGTTTGGCTGAGGCAGTGTAATATTTTATTAAAGAAAAATGGATACAAAAAACAAAGATTATTTAGAAGATAAATTCAACGAACTGCAATCTTCGGGTGAGAATGATGTTTTAAACAACATTAGGAAAGAGGGTTTTAAAACGTTTAATAAAAACGGGATTCCTACGCCTCGTAATGAGGAATGGAGATTTACCAGCATTGGTAATTTATTTAAAAAAGAATACAGTTTATCAGGAGATAATTTAAAGATTACTGCTGCTGATATTGACGGAGTTCGTTTGCCCGGCTATAAAAATGCGAACGAATTGGTTTTTCTGAATGGCAGTTATATTCCCGGGCTTTCGACTATCCGTTCTTCGGAAAATGAATGTATTATACTTCCTTTGGAAGAGGCTGCCATGGGGAAATACAAAGACATCGTAAATGAGCATCTTGGGAAAAGTAGTCTTGTTGTGAAAGATGGTATTCATGCTTTAAATACTTCTTTTATTTATGGAGGTGTTTTTATCCATATAAATAAAAACAAGGTATTGGATAAACCCGTTTATATCTATCAATTGTCGGATACACGAAACAATCATACACTGGCCCAACCGAGAAGTTTGATATATGTTGGTGATAGCGCCAAAGTACAACTGGCGGAATCTTTTACAACTATCGGCGCCATGGATAGTTTTACCAATGGGGTGATGGAAATTGTAGTGAACACAAATGCTATTGTGGAGTATTATAAAATTCAGAACGATGTAGTTAACGCCAGCCAGGTAACTACAACGCATATACGCCAAATTGGTAAAAGCTATGCACATGCAGTGACAATTTCATTGAATGGCGGGTTGATCCGTAACAATATGAATATTATTATGGAAGCAGAAGGTAACGAAGCGCATTTATACGGATTGTACCTGTTAAATGGTAACACCCATGTCGACAATCATACACTAGTTGACAATACAAAGCCCAATTGCTTCAGTAACGAATTTTATAAAGGAATACTAGATGATAGTTCCAGCGGCGTATTCAGCGGAAAAATATTTGTAAGGCCGGATGCGCAAAAAACAAATGCCTATCAATCGAATAAGAATATTTTATTATCGGATGATGCTACCATTAATACAAAGCCCCAGTTGGAAATTTTTGCAGATGATGTAAAGTGCTCTCACGGTTGCACAGTGGGCCAGTTAGATGAAGAAGCATTATTTTATTTAAGAACGCGAGGTATTTCAAAAGAACATGCGCAATCCATGCTATTGACCGCTTTTGCCGAAGATGTAGTTATGCAGATAAAAAATGAACCGTTGCGAACCTATGTAGAGAAATTAATTCTTGATCGGTTAGCTGTAAATTAAAATGGAAACATTAACTACCATATCACCTGTTTTTGATGTAGCAAGCATCCGGGAAATGTTCCCGATACTTAGTCGTGAGCTGAATGATAAAACTTTGGTGTATCTCGACAATGCCGCAACATCTCAAAAGCCAAAGGTAGTTATTGATTCATTGAGCAATTACTATTCTCATTATAATGCCAATATACATCGCGGTATTCATACTTTGGCAGAAGAAGCCACGGCTGCCTATGAATCAACCCGGGTAACCGTTAGCAGATTTATTAATGCGGCATTCCCGGAAGAAATCATCTTTACAAGAGGCGCTACGGAAGGAATTAATTTAGTTGCCTATACATGGGGAAGAAAAAATATTCGTGCCGGAGATGAGATTATTATTTCAGGAATGGAACATCATTCCAATATCGTTCCCTGGCAAATGCTGTGCGAGGACAAAAAGTCAATTTTAAAAATTATTCCTGTTACTGATAGTGGTGAATTGGATATGGAGGCTTATAAAAATTTGCTTTCATCCAAAACAAAACTGGTTTCGGTAGTTCATGTTTCTAATTCGCTGGGCACCATAAATCCCGTTAAAGAAATTATTGATGCCGCTCATCGTGTAGGGGCAGTCGTTATGATAGATGGCGCTCAATCCACTGTTCATTTGGATATTGATGTTCAGGACTTGGATTGTGATTTTTTTGCTTTTTCTGGACATAAGGTGTATGGACCAACTGGCGTTGGTGTGTTGTATGGTAAAAAAGAACTATTAGAAAGTATGCCGCCATTTATGGG
>NZ_JBMQQG010000240.1:0-45487 GCF_057362405.1 Ginsengibacter sp. | reverse complement strand
GCAAAAATGGAAGGCCTAAAAAAGCTGTTAGGCAAGAAATTATAAGAAGCATCCGGTTTTCAAAAACAGAATATTTTATTGTCAAACAAAATGCTTCAAAGTCCGGATTAAAAATCACTGTTTATATCAGGCAGATGGCTTAGCAGGGAAAAATAATTTCAAGATTATCTGAAGAAGAAAGGCAATTTGTCAGGCAGTTAATAGGGATGGCGAACAATCTAAATCAGCTCACAAAAAAAGGGACACCAGGAAGGGTTTATTACTGCAGTGTCTGCTCTTTCAGCAAGATGAGTAATATTGAAGAAGCATTGAAACGTAAATTTAATATTTTCACATCGATGACAATTATAAGCCTATCAACTCTGAACTTGGTTCAATAATCGCTGATTCATTTAATCCAGAATCTCTTCTTTGGAAATTGGAATTTTATTTTTCAGAAAAGCTTCAATCATTTCCAATAATGGTCAACACTATTTCCCGGCTTACAAATGGAGGCCGCGTCTGATCTGGAATATGTTGTGCCTCCAATTGATCTAGCCATTCTTGTTCAATTAATCAGAAAACTGCTATTCGCAAATAACGTCACAGTCGTAAGAATAGAGAGCCGCAGCTTCTTTTTTAATATCGAATGTTTGCAAATTGTTTGCAAACAAGAAAAGCATTTATGAAAATTAATCCATAAATGCTTGATTTTCAAGTGGGCCCAACAGGGGTTGAACCTGTGACCCCCTGATTATGAGTCAGGTGCTCTAACCAACTGAGCTATAGGCCCGGACCGATATTCCGTAAAATTTCAGGAGTGCAAAAATAGAAAAATTCGCCAAGTGAAAAGAAATAATTTTCTTTGAGCATGCAAAAGACAGAAGCTATCATTTTTGACCTGGGTGGCGTTATATTGAATATTGACTACCATTTAACAAGACAGGCATTTGAAAAGTTGGGTATTCATAACTTCAACAACATGTATTCCCAGGCTGCTGCAAACGATCTTTTTGATGATCTTGAAACTGGGAAAATAAGCGAAGCCGGTTTTTACAAAGAGTTTAATAACCGCAGCGGCATTTATCTTCCAGACGATGAAATCAGAAATGCCTGGAACGCGATGTTGTTAGACTTTCGCGAAGAGAGCCTGGCATTCATTGGATCGCTGAAATCGAAGTATGGATTGTTTTTATTGAGCAACACCAACCATATTCATAAAAAAGAATTTCACCGCATCTATAATGAGAAAAAAAGGCTAAAGGCCTTTGACGAATTTTTTGACAGAGCCTATTACTCCAGTGATATGGGCTTAAGAAAGCCAAATGCAAATATTTATGAATACGTGTTGAAGGAAAATAACCTGGATGCGGGTAAGACCCTTTTTGTGGATGACTCAGCTCAAAACATAGAAGCAGCCAAGGCTTTGGGTATACAGACCATTTTGCTATCTACCGGAAATTTTATTGAAGACCTGCCCCTATAATTTTATTTTACTTCTTCAAAATCTATATAATCCCCTTCCCTCTTAACTTTAGGCTCTTTGTGAACTGCGGCGTGTCTTGCATTGGCAGCATTAATATCCTGTTGCATCTTTGTTTCCATTTCCCCAAATTGTTTCTTTATTTTTTGGGTTGAATGATAGATCGGTATAATAAACTCAAATACGAGTTTGTATAAAACATAAATTACGAATAGCTCTGCTGCAAGTCGAAAAATATTCATCGTGCAAAAATATATATTTAATTTTTTAACAGGATTCTAAAAATTTTACTTTAACATAATTTGGTACATAACTGTTATTTGCAGTATATTTGCAATGGCAAAAGGATCATCGAAGGGAACGAAAACGTTCCCTTCTTCTTTTTTGAAAATTTGGGACTGTAAGAATGAGTGAAATAACTCCGTTAAAAAACATTGAAGATTTTGTTGCAGGAATCGCTTTGCAATCCGGAACAATTTTTCCGGTTGAAATAAAAATATCACCAGCAAATGATATAAAGGTTTTCCTGGATGCGGATGATGGCATTACGATCGAAAAATGCACCAAATTAAGTAAAGCTCTTTATAAATACATTGAAGAATCAGGCCTGTTTCCCGACGGAAATTTTTCGCTTGAAGTTTCTTCACCTGGAGTAGATGAACCTTTAAAATTACATCGTCAATACAAAAAAAATATCGGCAGGAGAATAGAAGTTTTGATGATGGATGGTTCCAAAGCGGAAGGAAAACTTGTAAGCGTTACCGATAATGAAATAGTTATAGAAAACGCAACCGGCAGAGGAAATAAAACAACCGTTACAACAAAAACAATAATATTTAATCAGATAAAGCATACAAAAGTGCTGATAACTTTTTAAAAAAACATCGATGGCAAGTATCAATTTGATTGAGTCCTTTCAGGAATTCAAAGACGCAGAGAACATAGACAGACCTACTCTTATGAAGGTTATGGAAGACGTTTTTAAAACATTGATCCGAAAAAAATATGGATCGGATGAAAATTTTGACGTAATCGTGAATGACCAGAAAGGCGATCTTGAAATTTTTCGAAGAAGAACAATAGTTGATGACGACGATTTGTACAATACGCTTACTGAAATTGAATATAAAGATGCCATCAAAATTGAACCTGATTACCAGGTAGGCGAGGAACTATATGAAGAAGTGGATATACAAAAAGAGTTTGGAAGAAGAGCGATACTCGCCGGTAAGCAAACTTTGGCCAGCCGTATTAATGATCTTAAGAAAAATATTCTTATTAAGAAATATGAAGATAGGGTTGGAGAAATTATAAATGGCGAGGTTTACCAGGTTTGGAAAAAAGAAATCTTATTGCTGGATGAGGAAGGCAATGAAATGTTGCTTCCTAAATCTGAACAAATTCCTTCGGATTATTTCAAAAAAGGAGAGACCATACGTGCCGTTGTAAAGAAAGTAGAACTTAAAAACAGCCAGGCGGTAATTATAGTTTCCAGAACGGATACTTCATTCCTTGCTAAATTGCTTGAAATAGAAGTACCGGAAATTTTTGACGGACTTATTGTGATAAGGAAAATTGTAAGAGACCCGGGGGAAAGAGCGAAAGTTGCGGTTGAAAGCTTTGACGACCGTATCGATCCGGTAGGAGCCTGTGTGGGAATGAAAGGAAGTCGTATACACGGCATCGTTAGAGAACTCAAAAATGAAAATATAGATGTAATCAACTGGACCAATAATATTCAACTCCTGATACAGCGCTCTCTTACGCCGGCTAAAATTACCAGCATGGATGTAGATTTAGAAGCCAAACATGCTAATGTTTATTTAAAGCCCGACCAGGTATCATTAGCTATTGGCCGCAGAGGAGTTAATATCAAACTCGCCTGTGAACTGACAGGCCTGGAGTTGGATGTTTTCAGAGATAATGAAGGTGAAGTGGAAGAGTATGATGTAGATCTTGATGAATTTACAGATGAGATTGAATCCTGGATTATTGATGAACTTAAAAAGATCGGTTGCGATACGGCAAAAAGCGTTTTGCAGTTATCTGACGAAGAACTTGAAAGAAGAACTGATCTTGAAAAAGAAACCATCATAGAAGTTAAAAAGATTTTGAAAGAAGAGTTTGAAGCAGAGTAATCAATTTTATTTTAGTAACAATAAATAAAATTGATTATTTAAAACATAATTTTAAACATAAAATAGTCTTCTTAATTAAAGAAGATAAGGAGAGGCTTAATGGCAGAAGTAAATACACCGCGGGTTATGGCAGCAGCCAAGGAATTTAACATAGGTAAAGATACCTTGGTTGATTTTCTTGTGTCCAAAGGTTTTGAAGGCGATGACCTGAAGCCTAATTCCAAAATTTCGGAAGAAATGTACCGTGTATTGCAGGTGGAATTTCAACCTGATAAAGTAGCGAAGCAAAAGGCAGAACAGGTCGATCTTCCAAAAAATGCAGTAACAGATTACAAAAAAAGAAGAGATGAACAAGATCTCTCTTTCAATAAAAAAGAACCCTCAAAACCTAAGGAAGTTACGCATACGGCAGAGGAACCTAAAATAGAAGAAACCAAAGCGACCGAAGTTGCGCCAGAAAAAATAGAACCCGCAAAAGTTGAAGAAGTTATAGAACAGGCGCAACCGGAGAAAATAAAAATAGAGGCTCCGGAAATGGAGCAGCCTAAGGTTATCGATAAAATTGATCTTAGCACGATAGATTCTTCAACCAGGCCTAAAAAGACCACGGCTAAAGGAACGAAAAAGGAAGCTCCCTCCAAAGAAGTAAAGGGAACTCAAAAAGAAACCGGGAAATCTGAGCAAGTGTCTGTTCCTGAAGATGAAATTATAACTCCCGGCCCTATTAAACCAGAGCCTGTAGTTATAACAAATATTAAAGCTTCAAAAATTGAAGGACCTAAAATTCTTGGGAAAATTGATCTTCCAACTAATAATGAAACACGTCCAAAACCTAATGACGAAAGGCGCAAGCGTAAACGCATAGTAGTTGAGAAAAAACAACAACCTAACCAGGCCGCTCCGGGTAATTTTCAACGTCCTCAATCACCAAGGCCCCCAGCCAGGTTTAACAGGAATGCGCCCCCGCCTACACGTCGAGAGGAAAAAGAAATTGATCAAAAAGAAATTCAGGATAAGATAAAAGAAACACAAGCGAAGTTAGCAGGGGCTGGTGGCAGAGGTAAAAGTTTAAAAGCCAAATACCGTAAAGCAAAAAGAGAAGAGGCGGCAGAAAATATAGGCGAAGAAGTTGCTGATAATAAATTGCAGGTTACTGAATTTATTTCCGTTAGTGAATTTGCAAACCTTATGGATGTGAGTTTTGCAGATGTCATAAGCAAATGTATGAGCCTTGGTATTATGGTTTCGATTAACCAAAGGCTTGAAGCGGATGTAATTGAACTGGTAGCCGGCGAATTTAACTATGAAGTTGAGTTTATAGGAATTGATGACGAAGCTGAATTTGAAGAAGAGGAGGAGGAAGATAACGATGAAAATTTGGTTACACGGTCCCCGATTGTAACCATCATGGGGCACGTTGACCATGGTAAAACCTCACTACTCGATTATATTCGCGAGGCAAATGTAATTGCCGGCGAAGCAGGTGGAATAACCCAACATATTGGCGCTTATGAAGTGACGCTAAAGAATGGAAGAACCATTACATTTTTAGATACACCCGGTCACGAGGCATTTACGGCTATGCGTGCCCGTGGTGCCAAGGTTACAGATATTGCCGTAATAGTTATTGCAGCTGACGATGCAGTTATGCCACAGACGAAGGAAGCCATTTCTCATGCGCAGGCGGCAAACGTTCCTATGATTTTTGCCTTCAACAAGATTGATAAAGACGGAGCGAATCCTGAAAAAATAAAAGAGCAGCTTTCCGCAATGAATATATTGGTAGAAGACTGGGGAGGCAAATATCAAAGCCAGGCAATAAGCGCAAAACAAGGATTACATGTTGATGCGCTTCTTGATAAAATCCTTCTTGAGTCAGATTTACTGGACTTAAAAGCCAATCCTGATAAAGGTGCCAGCGGAACTGTTATTGAAGCTTCGCTCGATAAAGGTCGCGGTTATGTAGCGACTATTTTAGTACAAAATGGTACATTGAAGCAGGGTGACTTAATTGTATCGGGGCAAAACTACGGAAGGGTAAAGGCCATGTTTAATGAACGGAACCAACGTACGGAAAAAGCGCCTCCGTCAACTCCCGTGTTAATATTGGGTTTAAATGGAGCTCCCCAGGCTGGTGAAACATTTAAGTTTTACAATGATGAATCCGAAGCAAAAGAAACCGCCAACCGAAGGGCTCAAATTCTGCGTGAACAAGGAATTCGTGCAAAGAAACATATTACACTTGATGAAATCGGGCGCCGGTTAGCACTCGGAAATTTTAAAGAGCTCAATCTAATTATTCGTGCGGATGTGGATGGATCAGTAGAAGCATTAAGCGACTCTTTACAAAAATTGAGCACGGAAGAAATTGTAGTAAGTGTGGTGCATAAAGGCGTTGGACAAATTACAGAAAGCGATGTATTGCTCGCCACGGCATCTGATGCTGTTATTATAGGATTTAATGTACGGCCAGCCTTACAGGCCTCAAAGCTTGCTGAACACGAAGGTGTGGAAATTAAAACCTATTCAATTATCTACGACGCTATTGACGAAGTGAAGAGTGCCATGGAAGGTATGCTTGAACCAAAAATTCAGGAAAAAATTCTTGGCATTTTGGAAGTAAAAGAAACTTATAAGTTTGATAAAGTAAGTGTTGCCGGTTGCACAGTGATTGAAGGTAAAATTGCCCGCAACAATCGAATAAGATTAGTTCGTGACGGTATCATTATTTTCACTGGGGAATTGGGCAGCCTGAAACGTTTTAAAGATGATGTGAAAGAAGTAACTACCAATATGGAATGTGGTGTTAGTATAAAAAACTATAGTGACACGAGACCCGGGGATATGATTGAAGCGTTTGAAGAAGTTGAAGTTAAAAGAACTCTTTAGAATCCTCGTAAATCCTTTCTTTAACAAAACCGCGTCAACATTTAACTTTTCAAAAAAAAATCGCTCGGTTTACAACCGTATTTTTGGTATTTACTGTTATCCTGTAAATAATGCAAAATTAAATTCTAGAATTTTTTACTGATGAAGAAAAGTTTATTTACCATTTGTTTAGTTGCTTGTGTATGCATTTTATCTGCTCAAACAAAGAAAGTAATGGTAGATAAGATTATTGCGACGGTTGGCGATAAGATTATTCTTAAAAGTGAAATTGATAACAGTATTACAGACATGCAGCGTCAAAATATTAACATACCTGCAAACGCCAAATGTCTTTTGCTTGAGCAGGCACTTGGTTTAAAGGCCCTTGTATTACAAGCTGAGATAGATTCCATACCGGTTTCTGATGAGGATATTGACGCAGATATTGACAATAAAATAAGATATTTTATTAACCAATATGGCTCAAAAGAAATTGTAGAACAAATTGCGGGGAAATCACTTTTTCAACTTAAAGAAGATTTTAGAGAAACATTTAAAGAACAAAAACTGGCGCAGGGCGAGCGTGACAAAATTGTGGCTGATGTAAGAATAACACCCCAGGAAGTAGAGGCTTATTACGACTCCATTCCAAAGGATAGCTTGCATTTTTATGGGTCTGAATTGGAAGTAGGGGAAATTGTGATATATCCCAAGCCTAGCCGTGATCTTGATACTTATGCGATCGATCAGCTAAACGAATACAAAAAAGAAGTAGAAAGCGGCAGCAAAAAATTTGAGACGCTGGCATCTTTGTACACTGATGATCCCGGAAGTAAAGATAATGGGGGCAGATATGAAATTAATCGTAATGAAAAAACCTGGGATCCAGTCTTTCTTGCTAAAGCCTTCAGTTTAAAAGATGGCCAAATTTCCAGCGTTTTTAAAACAAAGTTTGGGTACCACATTATACAAATGGTTAGCAGAAATGGAGACGATGCGGTTATACGCCATATTTTAAAAATCCCCCAGATAAGCTCGATAGAAGTAAACCAGACCAAAGAAAAATTGGATTCCATTCGTTCAAAACTTGTGGCCGGCACAATCGATTTTGGCCAGGCAGTTTCAAAATATAGTGAAGATCAAAACAGTAAGTTCACAGGCGGCAGGATTCCTGCAAGGGATGGCAGTACTTTTATATCCATAGACGATCTCGATAAAGATCTTGTATTGATGCTTAAGGATCTTAAGGTAGGACAATATTCACAACCCACAGAGTTTGTTGATGACCGGGGAAAAAAAGCTGTGCGCATTGTAATCATCTTGACTAAAACAGAGCCTCATCGTGAAAATCTTAAAGATGACTATGATAAGATTGCCCAGGATGCCCTGGCAGAAAAGAAAAACGCTGCACTTGAAAATTGGTTTACCAAAAAAATTCCTTCATTTTATGTAAAAATTGCAGACGACTATAAATCCTGTCCGGAAATGCAAAAATGGGAAACCAACTCATCAACCGTACAAAAATAACTCGTTATAGACAATCTGATCCGGCAACTCCTTTCACGCATATACCTTTAACACCGTTATTAAAGAAGAAATAACAAAACTATTTATTTCAGCCTTTGGCGCTGTGTCATAATACCTTAATTTTGCGCTTCATTCCAATAAATGAGCGATGAAATAAAACATGAATGCGGCCTTGCATTCATGAGATTAAGAAAGCCCTTCTCCTTTTACCGTCAAAAATATGGTAGTGTTCTTTACGGCCTTAATAAGTTGTATTTATTGATGGAAAAGCAGCACAATCGCGGCCAGGACGGCGCTGGCGTGGCTGCGGTGAAATTAGATACTGAACCAGGATACCCTTTTCTCCATCGCAAAAGAAGCTCCGCCAACCAGGCAATTGCGGATATTTTTTCTCAAATTGGAGAACAGATAAATGAAATTCAAAAATATCATCCGGAGATAGACCAGCATCCCGGCCTTATGAAGGGCCATATAGATTTTTTAGGAGAGCTCTTACTTGGTCATTTACGTTATGGAACGCAGGGAAAGAACAATGTTCAGTTTTGCCATCCTTTCATAAAACGGAATACCATTCCCGCACGAAATCTTGCTCTTGCGGGAAACTTCAACCTCGTAAACAAAGATGAATTATTTTCATTAATCAACAGCCACCCTGATGAGCTTGACAGGCAAAGTGACCTGGGTGCAATGATGGACGTGATTCACCATTTCCTGGTTAAGGCCGACGAAGCCTCCCCCGAAATTGTCGACATCGCATCAGTGTTAAAGAAATCGGTGTCTCTTTTTGACGGTGGTTTCACATTCGGCGGACTTACTGGGAGTGGTATTGGATTTGTTGTGAGAGATGCCCATGGAATACGGCCTTGTTATTACTACGCCAACGATGAAGTAATTGTAGCAACAAGTGAACGTGCCGCCATTCGTACAGCATTTAACGTTGGTGAAAACGAGGTGAAAGAATTAATGCCCGGTTGTGCCCTAATTGCACATCACGATGGCAGTTTTTCCATTGAGCAGGTACTTGAGCCGAAAGAAAGAAAAGCCTGCAGTTTTGAAAGAATCTATTTTTCCCGCGGAAGCGATGAAAAAATTTACCGGGAAAGAATTGCTTTAGGTTACCACCTTAGCGAAGGTGTTCTCAAAGCAGTTAATTACGATCTTAAAAACACCATCTTTTCTTTTATACCTAATACTGCTGAGATCGCATTTTACGGTTTACTTAAAGGAGCAGAAGATTATTTGAATAAAACAAAAGTTGAAAGAATAACAAGTTGGGGAAAAGATTTTGACGAAGAGAAACTAACGGCAATGATTAACCGTAAAGTTAGAATCGAAAAAATAGCAATTAAAGATGTAAAGCTCCGTACGTTTATCACTGCAGATACCAGCCGTAATGAAATGGTACAGCATGTGTATGACATCACGTACGGAACTGTGAGAAAACATGAAGATACACTAGTGGTTATCGATGATTCAATTGTAAGAGGAACTACATTACGCGAAAGCATTATACGCATGCTCTCAAGGCTCGAGCCAAAAAGGATTATCGTAGTTTCTTCAGCTCCGCAGATAAGATACCCCGATTGTTATGGAATTGATATGAGCAAATTAGGCGAATTTGTTGCATTCAAAGCCGCTATGGAATTGTTGAAAGAAAGAAAAATGGAATGCCTGCTTGATGAGCTGGTGAAAAAGTGTCATGACCTGAAAAGGAACAACAGACTTAGCAGCGAAAATGTTGTGAGGCATATTTATAAACAGTTTACTGTTGAAGAAATTTCAAATAAGATTGCCAGGCTTATTACTCCCGATGAAATTACTGTGCCAGTTGATGTAATTTATCAAACTATCGAAGATTTACATGATAGTTGTCCTACTAATCTTGGCGATTGGTATTTTACAGGCAATTATCCCACACCAGGTGGCAACCGCGTCGTAAACAACGCATTTTTAAATTATATGGAAGGAAAGAATGTGAGAGGCTATTAATCTATATTAATCCCGGTACGAATTTGGAGGGAAAATAATTCAACTTTATTAAGTGATGAAAACGCTATTTCTTATACGACATGCAAAAAGTAGCTGGGAAAATATCACTCTCCCTGATATTGAGAGACCTTTAAATGAAAGAGGCAAATACGATGCGCCGTTAATGGCAAAAAAATTAAAAGACAAAAAGATCGAAATTGATGCTTTTGTGTCGAGCCCTGCAAAACGTGCAAAAAAAACCGCGGAAATATTTATGGATGTATTGGGTGCAAAGGAAAAAAAATTGGTTTTAGTCCCTTCTTTATATGAAGCAAGGCCAGAGAATTATTATGATACTATTGAAAATTTAAAAGACAAACACGATACCGTTGCCCTGTTTGCTCATAATCCTGGAATTACCGACTTCATCAATTCCCTTGAATGCTCGCCGGTTTATGATATGCCAACCTGTGGAGTTTATGCGTTTACAATAAAAACAAAGAACTGGAAAGGTTTCAAGGCTGCTCCTAAAGAATTTTTATTTTTTGATTTCCCAAAAAAAAATTGAGCTTCCAATTAAATTCTTTTCATCGACAGGCTGCCAGGCTCTTGTATTTTTCTATTGGATAAATACACGCCGGCAAATATCAGCGTCCCGGCAATTAACTTGTAAAAAGACAATTGTTCTTTAAGAAATATCATAGCTATTGCTACAGCAAAAACTGGCTGTGAATAAATATAGGCGCCGGCAACGGACGCACTTAGCTTTTTAATTCCATACGCGTTAAAAATATAGGCCAAAAAAGTTCCAGGAACAGTAATGAGAAAAAGAAATAACCAGTCTTTCCGAGTAAAAATATTCCACGTAATCTGCAAAAACTCCCTGGTACATAATGGAAGTGTCAAAAAAAACCCAAAAGTAAAAACCCACCTCATTACAAATACGGCAGAGTATTTCTTTGCAAGTGGCTTCACTAGGATAAAATAAAATGTATAGGCCAACGAACTAAAAAGTACAAGAGAGTCACCAAGAATAATATTATCGCCCGGCGCTACAGGTTCTCTTGATGAAATTAATAAGATAGCGCCTGATGCACCCATTAAAAGTCCGGCTGCTTTTGCAATGGTTAGTTTTTCCCCCAAAATTCTGGCTGCAAAAATCGTTATCAATATCGGCGTAAGTAAAGTAAGTAACGATGCATGTATAGAGAAAGTGAGAGATAACCCCTTAATGAAAAGGATCTGATTCAAGGCAATTGCAGTTACTGCACAAAGAAGCAATGGCACAATTTCGCTCTTTTGAAACTTCGTTTTATCCCGATTAAAGACAAATAATATCCAGAAAAGAATTAGGCTTACACCAATCCTAAGAATATTTAATCCAAAAGGTCCGGCATAATGATGCGCAGTAAAATATTTTATAATGCTGTAATTAGCTGCGAAAAAGAGGTTGGTTCCAATAAGCCCCAAATGCGCTTTGATTTTATGATCCAAGGTGATTTATTGATTTTCAAAATTGCCGGATTTAAGTGATAACACAAATTCGTTTATAACTTTTTTATAGCTACTCATGCAGGCACTTGCATTGCTAATTTGAAATGTCGAAGCGTTTTCTATCACTTTTTTTAAAGAGACCTTATCCTGCTCAACTGAGTAAAAGAATTTTTTTCCCATAAGGTATCTGGCAAGATATTCCTGTTCCGTTTGGCCCGGAGTAGGCACTAATACAGCATTTTTTCCAAGTTTTACCAAATCCATAACAGTGGTGTAACCGCTCCTGGATATAATTATCTTCGATTGCTGAAAGGCTTTATTTAATTCATCTGCCGGAAGATGATTTAAGATTTTAATTGATCCATTATCCGACAGCAAATCTTTAGTTTCATTGGGTAATCCTCTAATAAGCAAAATATTCTTATTAAAAGTCTTTAATTGAAAAAGAATCTCTCTTTCAAAAGAAGTTCTTTGCGGCTCCGGGCCCGAAATCGAAATCAGGACTTCATATTTTTCGGGAAGGTTTTTCAATAATTCAAATCTTGATAACGGGCCTATGTATAAAACGTTGACTGGTTTATTCTCCTGGTGAGACAAATCTCCGGCCAGTCCATTTTCGTTCCAATCAGGAACCCAACAAAACTTGTATTTTTTTATAAAATGATAATGAATCTTCTGGACAATTTTTTCAGAAAAGCGATTTTTTGTTTTGATTAAAAGTTGATGAGTTATATAAACTGAAGGAACCTTCTTATTGTACATGCCAAATCTGTTATCAGAAATAATTGCATCGATTTTATATTTTTTAATGCTATTTTTTATCCAAAGATTTTCTTTCAGGATAGAGAAAAAGATTTTTGGAATTTGTAACATTAATTTGATGGGCAATAACCCGCCGTCACCACTGTAAGTAATTTTATAGCTGTTAACACGTAAAATCAACAACGACGGAAACTCTTTTTTAAGTAAAAAATAGCTATTCCCGGAGGCGGCAATCAATACCTCGCAGTTTTGAGAAATTAATTCATTTATTATTGGAATACAACGGGTTGCGTGCCCCAGGCCCCAATCTAAAGGAGCTACCAGTATTCTTGTCTTTGGCAGCCCGCTGTTAAAATTTTTGCCATTTATCAAAACATTGCAATAATTATTTGTGAAAATAGTTTAATTTAGAATGATATTTTATGAAAATCGCAAAAAACAAAATCTTACTTGTATTACTTATTATGATTGCTATTGCTGTTGTTAGCTGTAATGCTTCCAGAAAAAACAAATGTGGTTGTCCTAATAAACAAGGCATGGTAGGATATTAGACTATAAAAAACCAAAAAACCAAAATGAACAAATTTAACCGGGATCTTTTGGTATTGTTCAAAGAAGAGTTGATGAACCCCCAGGCAATCGAACATGAGGTAGAAATGCTTCATGAACTACTTTATTCTGTTGAAAAAATAGATAATCTTATTGTAGCCCATGAGGTCATTAATTTGAATAAATACAAAATAAGTTCTGATGAAAAAATTATTCGTCAAACGATTGGTCTTAAAGATTTAAAACCCTTTATTTTTCTGAATAATAAAAATTAAAAAGCCGGCGTGATGGCTATCGACCTAGCTAATCGTCCAGGTTTCCCTTCCTTTTAATATTTTATCAAGGTCTCCCTTTCCTTTAGTTGAAATGGCTTCTTCAATTTGCATGGACATTACGTCTTCGTAGCAACTTCTGTCGTGTTGGTAGAAAACTCCAAATGGCCTGGGGAGATGACCATCCTGGTGGGGATTATCAAAAAGTCTTGTCAGTATTTGAGCTTTGTAAAAATCTTTCTCATCATGTATCCATAAATCGTTTTCACTTATACCGTTGCCTATTTCAACAGCAATTGGTTTAAACCCATCGAGCTTTATCCCCTTATTCCTTGCTGTGCCAAAAACTAGCGGCTTATCTTGTTCCAGAAATAACGCCTCTTCAGGTTTCGATTTTTTTTCTGTAAATATTTCAAAAGCCCCATCATTAAAAATATTGCAGTTCTGATAAATTTCCAGGAAAGAAGAACCTTTATGAGCATACGCTCTTAAAATCATAGCCTGTAAATGTTTGGGATCTCTATCCATAGTGCGTGCTACAAAAGTGGCGTCGGCTCCTAATGCAAGCGCTGAAGGATTAAATGGATGGTCGATACTTCCAAATGGCGTACTTTTTGTAATCTTATGCTCTTCACTTGTTGGAGAATATTGGCCTTTGGTAAGTCCGTAAATTTCATTATTAAACAACATAAGGTTTACATCAAAATTTCTTCTCAGCAAATGAATGGTATGGTTGCCTCCAATGCTCAAGCAATCTCCATCACCAGTTACTATCCACACACTCAATTCGGGCCTGCTGGCCTTAAGTCCGCTGGCAATTGCGGTTGCCCGTCCATGGATGCTGTGCATTCCGTATGTATCCATATAATAAGGGAAACGGCTGCTGCAACCTATCCCTGATATAATCACAATATTTTCCCTGGGAATTCCAAGTGTAGGCATAATTTTTTGCACTTGTGCCAGTATCGAATAATCGCCACAGCCCGGGCACCATCGTACTTCCTGGTCAGTTACAAAATCTTTTGGTGTTAATGTTATTTGAGACCCTGTTGCGGTTTCACTCATATCTGTAATATTATTTTTCAAAGTTAATACATACTGGCATATCGTAAATGATAACGAATATGTAAAATGAAAAGTATTTACGAAATTTTCTGTAATTCTTCCAATATTCTCCTTAACGATGCGTATGTGGAATTACAAACGTTCCGTCAGCGATACATGGAATTGCAAAAATTTCATACATCTCTTCAGTTGAAACACCAAGCTCAAAAGATTTACCCAAATGATATTTGATACAATCATCACACCGTAAAACCTTGCTACTAATCTAAGCATTGCTTTAGTTTTTTTACTGAGAACACCTTCCTCGTAAGCGTTGGTATCAAGATTCCAAAGGCACTTCATCACAATATCATTTTTGCTTAGGATAACGTCGTTCATTCTCTTACGGTATTCACTAAAATTATCAACTAATGTTGACATCGTTTATCTTTTAACGCATTCATGGCATGCAAATTCATTTTCGTTAATTTTACTGCCTATTATTATTTTCTATGAACGACATTCAATATGACTTCGGAATGATTGGGCTAGGCGTTATGGGCAGTAACCTTTTGCTGAATATGGCAGATCATGGTTTCGCTGTTATCGGCTATGACAAGAATCCTGATAAAACAAAACTCTTCGAGGCTTCCGCTTCAAAAAACACGATCGTAAAAGGTGTAAATACTTTAAAGGAAATGATTGACGCTTTAAAGGTTCCGCGAAAAATTATGATGCTCGTACCCGCCGGAAAACCTGTTGATAGTGTAATTGGCGACCTGCTACCGGTGCTGCAAAAAGGTGATATTATCATAGACGGAGGGAACTCTCATTATACTGATACTTTAAAACGAATACTGGAACTTAAGGACAAAGGGTTCCATTTTATGGGCATCGGTATCTCAGGTGGAGAAGAAGGTGCAAGGAAAGGCCCCAGTATTATGCCGGGGGGCGATAAAGAAGCCTACGCAGAAGTAGAGCCACTACTAAAAGCTGTAGCTGCGAAGGTGAATGATTTTCCATGTGTTGGATATTTAGGTCGAGATGCTGCAGGGCATTATGTAAAAATGGTACATAACGGTATAGAGTATGCGATAATGCAATTAATAAGTGAATGTTACGATTTAATGCACAATGGCCTTTCATTGCCTAATGCCGAATTACATGAAGTTTTTAAAAATTGGGATAGTGGCGACTTGAAATCTTTTCTGCTGGAAATTACAGCTACGATTTTCGAAAAGAAAGATAAAAAAAACAGCAATGCTTATTTGGTTGACATGATCCTCGATAAAGCAGGAGCGAAAGGAACCGGGCAATGGACGTCGGAAGAAGGACTCAACCTGCCAATGCCCATACCTACTATTGACGCAGCTGTTATGATGAGAAATCTCTCTTCTCTGATAGATGAAAGAAAAGAAGCTGCTACCTTATATGAAACTACTTTGCAAAAAATAGAAATTCCAAAAGAAGAATTCGTACAGTTACTAAAAGATGCATTCTACTTTGCAACTGTCATTAGCTATGCGCAAGGTCTTGCAATGCTTACAAAAGCTTCGCACGAACTTAATATGGAAATTCCTTTACCCGAGGTCGTTAGCGTATGGAGAGGTGGATGTATTATTCGGTCTGCGTTATTGGAATATTTTAAAAATGCATACATCAATGCAGATTTGAGAAATTTATTACTCGATAAAAATATTGCAACCATTTTAAAGCAGAAGGAAAATAGTATTCAAAAAATTGTATCGATTGGTGGGCTAAACAATTTCCCTTTGGCAGGGTTTATGTCATCACTCAATTATTATAATGCGTATCGCAGAAATTTATTACCTACAAACTTGATCCAGGCCCAACGGGATTTTTTTGGAGCGCATACTTATCAGCGAATTGATGAAGATGGAATTTTCCACACTGAATGGGAAACGAAACCTGAAATCGTATCAACAAAATATTTAGATTAATAAGAAAAAAGTTCAATGTTAGACTACAAAAAAATATCTCCGATGCTCATTTTTATTTTCGGTGGCAGCGGGGATTTAAATTATAGAAAATTAAATCCTGCGTTATTTAACCTGTTTATGGATGAAGCGATGCCTGACAACTTTAGTATTGTGGGTATTGCCCGTTCAGAATATCCGGGTGATGAATATGAAAAACATTTAAAGGAAGGAATAGATAATTTTTCAAGAAGAAAGGATACAGATAATGAATGGGGGGAATTTTTAAAACATATTAGTTATACACCCCTGGATGTAACTAACGCTGAAGATTATGCGAAAATTGCAAAAATTGCAAAAGATACAGAAGTTAAATTCGGATTACACCCCAATATCATTTTTTATATGGCAGTTGCCCCGCAGCTTGTTCCTTCAATTGTAAAGAATCTTGGTACGCTCGATATTTGTCATGATACAAAATGCACCCGGATTGTAATTGAAAAGCCATTTGGGCACGACCTGGAAAGCGCAAAAGATATGAACAGAATGCTGGCCAAATATTTTACAGAAGAACAAATATTTCGCATTGATCACTACCTGGGTAAAGAAACAGTACAGAACATTCTTGCGTTACGATTCGCCAATGCATTGTTTGAACCGATTTGGAACAGAAATTATATTGATCATGTGCAAATCACGGCAGCAGAAACTGTAGGTGTGGAAGGTCGTGGTGGTTATTACGAAAATTCGGGCGCCTTAAGAGATATGATACAAAACCATATTTTGCAGTTAGTCTGCATGATAGGAATGGAAGCGCCTGTGTCGTTTGATGCTAACGAGATAAGAAATAAAAAAGTTGATGTGCTAAATGCCATTCGCCGTATTAACAAAGATGAAGTACATGAGTACGCTGCACGCGGGCAGTACAGCGGCGGATGGATGCAAGGAGAAAAAGTAACTGGCTACCGGGAAGAAAGCGATGTTTCGCCTCAATCAAATACAGAAACTTTTGCTGCAGTTAAATTTTTTGTCGATAACTGGCGTTGGCAAGGTGTTCCATTTTATGTACGCACAGGGAAACATCTTCACGAAAAAACCACGATGTTAAGTATACAATTTAAACCTGCACCTGCTTACGCTTTTCCCAAAGAAGCTGCAGAAACCTGGCGGCCTAACAGGCTTACCATTAGCATTGCTCCCGAAATGGATATTTGTCTTCGTTTCCAGGCAAAACGCCCGGGACAAAGCATGATACTTAGCCCGGTTGATATGATATTTAATTACAAGGATGAATTCGATGGCGAAGAACCCGAAGCTTATGAAACACTCTTATACGACGTAATGGAAGGTGATGCTACACTTTTTATGCGGGCCGACCAGGTAGAAGCTGCCTGGGAAGTTGTAATGCCTATATTGGATGCCTGGCATGCACGCAAGCCTGTTGATTTTCCTAATTATTCTCCGGATTCGTGGGGACCGGAAGATGCCGAAGCACTGATTGCAAGAGATGGACATAACTGGATAAATGTTGCCCCGAAAAAGAAGGAACAATAAAGATGACGTTTCATATTTATAAAAATAAGAAAGAGCTGGCTAACGAACTAGCTACATGGATATGTGATTTAATTAATTCTACTTTACAAAAACAGGAATTTTTCACGTTGGTGCTCTCGGGTGGTGAAACTCCGAAAGATCTTTTTAAAAAACTTGCCTCAGCCGAATTCAAAGAGAAAATTAATTGGAATAAAATCCACCTTTTCTGGGGTGATGAACGTGTTGTTCCATTTAGTGATGAGCGGAACAATGCAAAAATGGCATGTGACATCCTGATTGATAAGGTCGATGTACCCGCCTCGCAAGTGCATATAATGCGAACAGATATTGAACCCATTTTTGCAGCTAAAGAATACGAAAAATTGTTACATCACTTTTTTGACGATACTGATAGAAGTTTTGACCTCGTCTTACTTGGTATGGGAGATGATGGTCACACCCTTTCGTTGTTTCCAAATTCGCCACTCCTTAACGAACAAAATGAGAATTGGGTAAATCCCGTTTATAATGAGGAGCAGCAGATGTTTCGTTTAACACTAATGCCCGTGATCGTTAATCGGTCTTCTAATATTGCTTTTATGATTGAGGGCAAAAAGAAATCAGCAGTTCTTAAAGAAGTTATTAAAGGCAAATTTTCGCCAGTTAATTTACCTGCACAAATTATAAAACCCGAAAAGGGCGAGCTGCATTGGTTTCTGGACGAAGATGCAGCACAGGACTTAAGTGCAATCAAATAGTATTTTAGTAGCAATTCCTGAGATACAAACCAACAAAAATTTGAATAATTTTATATATTAAATTTAAGTCTATGTCAATATTTGGCTTTTTAATTCTCCTGTTGATTGCTGCAGTTTGTGGTGGAATTGGTCAATCAATTGCGGGTTACAGCGTTGGAGGTTGCCTGGTTTCTATCGTTGTTGGCTTCATTGGAGCCTATATTGGTTTGTGGATTGCCGGAAAAATGGGCTTACCTCATTTTTATACAGTAATAGTTGACGGTAAACCCTTCCCAATAATATGGGCAATAATTGGCTCGGCAATTTTTACCTTTATTGTTGCTTTATTAAGAAGAGTATTTACCGGGCGCAGTTAAAAAATATACATTAATCATTTTTCTTGCTTCTCAAAATCCAGAACCACGGAATTGATGCAATAACGCAAACCGGTTGGCGGAGGTCCATCTTCAAATACATGCCCAAGATGTGATTTGCATTTTCCACATTCTACCTCTGTTCTTTTCATCCCATGGCTGTTATCCGGCAAATAGATAATGCTCTCTTTGCTTATCGGTTCAAAGAAACTCGGCCATCCGCAACTGCTGTTAAACTTACCATCACTTTTAAAAAGAGGATTCCCGCATACAGCGCAATAATAAGTACCCACTTCACTATGCATATTATATTTTCCCGTGAATGGGCGCTCGGTGCCCTTCTCACGTGCAATGTGGTACACATCGGCCGGCAAAATTTTTAGCCATTCCTCGTTGGTTATATCCTCCGGTCTACTATCATTTCCAGAATAATCAGGATTTTTCTTATCAGTGTTCATAAAAATGTTTTTTCTTAAATTGTTTCATATAGTTATCTTCCTAATTGAACATTGAAAATAAACAGATTTGCCGCAACAATGTTTGAATAAATTTATGAATTTCTCCAATCGTTTATAACAATAATAATCACGAATAAGGAATTTTAAATTCCATCCATTATATTTGGACTTCACAAGGATTTTAGCAAGTATGTTCAATCTCATTTTATTTGGGCCGCCAGGCAGTGGGAAGGGTACGCAATCAGAAAAACTTATTGCAAAGTACAATCTTAAACATCTTTCAACAGGTGATTTGCTGAGAAGCGAAATCGCGGGCAAAACGCCCCTGGGTTTAGAAGCAAAAAAATTTATGGACAAGGGGCAGTTAGTTCCCGATGAAGTTGTAATCGGTATGATAAGTTCTGCCTTAGACAATTATCCTGACGTGGTAGGTTTTTTATTCGATGGCTTTCCGAGAACTTCAAAGCAGGCAGAGGCTTTAGACAATTTACTGGAACTTAAGGACCTTTCGATAAACGTAATGCTTGCATTAGACGTATCTGAAGAAGAACTGGTGAAACGTTTGGTAAAACGAGGCGAAACGAGCGGCCGGCCTGATGATAGCAACGAACAGGTGATACGAACCCGTATTCATGAATACAACAAAAAAACTTCAGCCGTTGCTGATCATTACAAAAAAGTAAATAAAGTAACACTCATAAAAGGCGAAGGGAGCATTGATAATATCTTTAAGAGCCTTACAAAAGAAATTGATACCCGAATGAAAAAAAATTAAACCCAATTATTATTTACTCACTCTAAATTATATTAACATGAAAGACAATAAAGAAACTTTTCTGAAAGAAAAATTAGTTGCCATGTTAAAAAAATTAAAGGGAGGAGAAAAAGCGAAATGGGGTATTATGAATGCACAACAAATGGTTGAGCATTTTGCAGATGCGGTAAAAAGTGCCAACGGAAAATTGATTTTACCCCTCCTAAACAAGGATGAGAGATTACAAAAATTAAGGGAATTTTTAATGAGTGATGAGCCATTTAAAGAAAATATAAACAATCCGCTCATTCCCGAAGGCGGATTTAAATTACACAAACCTGATATCCAATCTGCCATCAATAAAGTTCAAAAAGAACTTGATTATTTTTTTGAAATTTTTGAAAAACATCCTGAAATAAAAACTCAAAATCCTTTTTTTGGAGAGCTTGATTATAGAATGAATGTTCAATTATTACACAAACACGCCATGCATCATTTACGGCAGTTTGGCTTAGTATAATATTTGGGGTTGTATTTAATCTACCTTTTTTCATTTTCCTATCCGATTGCGTTCTATTGTTAATTTTGAATCCTAATTAAGGCACCATGAAGAAATTGGGTAATTATGTAATGGGATATTGGATGGAAGGCGAAGGGGACGGACAGCAACTATACGATGCAGTTAATGGCGAATTAATTGCCGCAGCAACAACAAAAGGTATCGATTTTGCTTCCATGTTAAAATATGGAAGAGCAAAAGGAAGTACAGCCCTTCGCAAAATGACTTTTCACGAGCGGGGAAGAATGCTTAAAGCCCTGGCGTTACATTTGCTCGAGCATAAAGAAAAGTTTTATTCACTGAGTTATAAAACTGGCGCAACCCGTGCGGATAGTTGGGTCGATATTGAAGGCGGCATCGGAAATCTCTTTTCTAACGCCTCGCTCAGGAGAAAACTGCCCGACGAAATTTTTGTATTGGATGGTGACAACATAGGACTAAGTAAAGGCGGCACATTTGCCGCCCAACATATTTTACTTCCTAAAGAAGGTGTTGCTGTTCATATTAACGCTTTCAACTTTCCAATTTGGGGAATGCTGGAAAAAATTGCGGTAAACTTACTGGCAGGCGTAGCCGCTATTGTAAAGCCTGCTTCAATTACTTCTTACCTAACGGAAATGGTTGTACGTGAAATTATTTCTTCAAATATTTTACCGGAGGGAAGTTTGCAATTAATATGTGGAAGTGCCGGTGATATATTAGATCATGTTACTTCGCAGGATCTAATCACTTTTACAGGATCCGCATCTACAGGCCTTCAATTAAAAAGCAATTCGAATATTCTTAAAGAAAATGTACCGTTTAATCTTGAAGCAGATTCATTGAACTGTATTGTACTTGGCGATGATGTTACTCCAGATATGCCTGAATGGGATATTTTTATTAAAGAGATCAGAAAAGAAATGACATCGAAAGCCGGACAGAAATGTACGGCAATAAGAAGGATTTTCGTGCCTGAAAATAAGATGGAAGATGTATGGAAAGCCATAGGTAAATCGTTGGCTCAAACCACTATTGGAAATCCTGAAAATGAAAAAGTTCGGATGGGTGCGCTGGCGGGCCAGTCTCAAAAGAAAGAAGTATTAGGTCAGGTTCAAAAATTGTTAGCCACATCTCAGTTAATTTATGGCAGTCTCGATAGTGTGGCGTTGATTGATGCGGACATCAGCAAAGGGGCATTTGTTAGCCCTTTGTTATTAATAAATGAAAAGCCTTTTATATCGGAGGAGCCTCATAACGTAGAAGCATTTGGACCAGTGAGCACAATCATGCCATATAAAAATATTGACGAGGCAATTGAACTGGCAAAAAAAGGCAAAGGCTCTCTATGTAGTTCGGTCGTTACGGCAAATGAACATTTTGCCAGAAATTATATATTAGGAGCAGGCACTTTTCATGGGAGAATTTTAGTGCTTAATAGTGAGGATGCAAAAGAAAGCACCGGCCATGGCTCACCGCTGCCAATGCTAATTCACGGCGGACCGGGACGTGCCGGCGGAGGCGAAGAGATGGGCGGATTGCGTGGCATACAACATTACATGCAAAGGGTGGCCATCCAGGGTTCTCCAACAATGCTCACGGCAATAACAAACGTGTATCAGCCGAAGGCGAAAGGGAAAAGCTCTTCAATTCACCCATTTAAAAAATATTTTGAAGAACTTGAAATAGGGGATCAACTTATAACAGATAAAAGAATTATTACTTCTGAAGACATTGATAGGTTTGCCGACCTGAGTGGTGATCATTTTTATGCGCACTTAAAAACGACCGATTTTAAAGATACCATGTTTGACCAACAGGTAGCTCACGGATATTTCATAATTAGTGCCGCTGCAGGATTATTTGTTGATAGCGTAGAGAAAAATCCTGTTCTGCTTAATTACGGTATTGATGAACTTCGTTTTACAAAGCCCGTTTATCCAGGTAATGAAATTTATGTTCGGTTCACCTGTAAAGAAAAAATTCAACAGGAACTAAAAGAAATGAATCCTGAAGCACCGTTTATAAAAGGTAGCGATATACCGAAGGGAATAGTAAAATGGTATGTGGAAATTTTGGATGAAACAAATGATCCTGTAATTGGCATTGCGACGATACTAACGATGGTCAAAAGAAAAAATAACCAGCACCCTTTAAAATAGAAAAAGTTCGGGATCAGAAATAATAATGATAAATTAAAAATGATTATAACTTCGTGGCTTGCTTAAGCCGATAAATTAATTTTAAGATATGCCAGAAAACGGATACGTAAAATCTCACACCGAACACGGAATTACAACGATCGAATTTTTTCATCCTCAAAGCAACTCTCTTCCAGCAAAAATTCTTGATGAATTGGCCCAGGAAATTCATTATGCCGGAACGCATGATACAAAAGTATTGATCCTTCGCAGTGCCGGTGAGGGAGCATTTTGTGCAGGAGCGAGTTTTGATGAATTGATGGCAATTAAAAACGAAAAAGATGGCTTACACTTTTTTGAAGGCTTTGCCAATGTAATTAATGCAATGCGTAAATGCAATAAACTCATTATTGGCCGTATCCAGGGGAAATCGGTTGGTGGCGCTGTGGGGCTGGTGGCTGCATGCGATTATGCAATTGCTGTAAAAGAAGCCGACGTTAAATTAAGTGAACTGTCTTTGGGCATTGGTCCGTTTGTGGTAGGTCCCGTTATTCAAAGAAAGATTGGAATTTCAGCTTATAGCCAGCTCGCTATTGATGCAACCCTTTGGAGAAACTCTGACTGGGCAAAGAAGAAAGGATTGTTTGCAGAGGTGCACGATTCTATTTCCAATATGGATGAATCAATTTACAGGCTTTCAAATGCACTTGCGCATTCCAATCCTGACGCCATGAAGGAATTGAAAAAAATATTCTGGAAAGACACCGAGGACTGGGACACGCTTTTGCATGAAAGAGCGGCTATAAGTGGGAAATTGGTATTAAGCGAGTTCACAAAAAATGCAATTGCAAAACTCAAGGTTAAAATAAGATAAAAAGCTTCCCGCTAAAATATTCTCCTTACAAATCATCATACTCATATAGTGGGTCAATATGAGTACCTGCCTGCATGTCAAAAACAGGATTGATTAATCCGTCTTTTAATCCATACACCCAGCCATGTAAATGAGGGCGTTGTTCGTTTAACCATGCCCGTTGGATAATGGATGTTTTTGCCAGGTGAACGACCTGCTCCTTTACGTTAAGCTCTACCAGCCTGTCTGTACGGTGTTCCTCATCACTAATCGCTGATAATTCGTCACGATATAACCGGTAAACGTCTTTAATATTTCGCAGCCACATGTTAAGCACATATTTATAATCGTGATTTGTCATAGCGGCTTTAATACCACCGCAACCATAATGTCCACAAACAATAACGTGTTTGACTTTTAAATGATTTACAGCAAAATCCAATACACTCAACAGGTTAACATCAGTATGAACAACCATATTGGCAATATTGCGATGAACAAATATTTCACCTGGCTGTGTCCCTGTTATTTTATCTGCCGGAACCCTGCTGTCGCTGCAACCAATCCACAAAAACTCAGGAGTTTGTAAAGAAGATAATCTTTTAAAAAATTCAGGATCATTGTCAACCTGATTTTGTGCCCATGTTTTATTATCCGAAAGTAATTTTTCGTATGAAGTCATAAATTAAATTTAGCAACTACTTATAGCATTTGTATAATCATTCCATTTGGCAATTACATATTCAATCCGCCGCATGTACTTATTACCTGTCCTGTAACATAAGAACTCAGGTCGCTTGCAAGAAAGAGAGTGACATTGGCAATTTCTTCTGCACTGCCAAATCTTCCCAAAGGGATTTTATCCAGAAATGATTTTGCAGCTTCTCCCTCCTTCAAATAGTGGGTCATATCTGTTTCGATAAAGCCCGGTGCAATCGCATTGCATCTTACATTTCGGCTACCTAATTCTGCAGCAATAGATTTTGTAAATCCTATAATGCCAGCTTTGCTTGCCGCATAGCTGCTTTGGCCTGCATTTCCTCGCATGCCTACTATTGAACTCATATTAATTATACTTCCTTTCCTTGATTTCATCATGGGACGTATAACCTGTTTCGTCATATTAAAAACACTTTTAAGGTTCGTGGTCATTACTTCATCCCATTGATCGGGCGTCAAACGTAACAATAGATTGTCTTTAGAAATTCCGGCATTGTTTACACAAATATCTACAGTGCCGAACGTTTTCACAACATCACTTATCATCGTCTCACACTCTTCATAATTACCGGCATTGCTTTGATAGGCTTTAGAATTAACACCAAATGCTTTTATTTTCTCCTCGAGCAGTTTCGCTTTTTCTTCGCTGTGCAAGTAAGTAAAAGCAACGTGCGCACCACTTTCAGCCAGCTTCAAAACAATACTTTCTCCAATACCACGACTACCTCCTGTTATTATCGCAACTTTGTTTTCCAATAATTTCATAAATACAACTTTTTATTTTTTATCGTCTGTCAAATTAAATTCATTGATCCTGTGTTAACCATTGCAAGAATCTCATCAATTAGATTTCTTTCATTGCTTAATCGCGGCACTTTATGCTGACCACCAAGTTTTCCTTTTTGTTTAAGCCATTGCCTGAAAGTGCCTGTTTCTATAGCATGAACCAGTGGTATTCTTAGTGCGATGTTCTTATAACGTTTCGCTTCATAATCGCTGTTCACCGATTTTAATGCATCATCAAGAGCTGTGATAAATTCATCCATATTATCTGGCAGCTTATCAAATTCTATTAACCATTCATGTGCGCCATTTTCCCGTTCGCTAAAAAAAACCGGTGCAGCTGTATAGTCGCTTACTATTCCGTTTGTTTTTGCTGATGCTATCGCTATTGCCTTGTCGGCATTATCTACTATCACCTCTTCACCGAATGCATTCATATAATGTTTCAATCTACCCGTGACTCTTATTTTAAACGGGCGGAGAGATGTAAACTGAATGGTATCCCCCACAAGGTATCGCCAAAGGCCGCCGTTGGTACTTATTACTAGAGCATAATTATTGTGCAGTTTAACCTGGTCTAACCCAAAAGTTTTTGCGTTGGGATTACCATATTCTTCAACGGGCATAAATTCGTAAAATATGCCATGATCTGCAAAGAGCAACATTCCATCTGTATCAGGCATATTTTGAGCCGCAAAAAATCCTTCGCTTGCATTATAAATTTCAAGATAATTAATAGGAGCTCCTACGAGCTTTTGCATTTGCTCACGATAAGGCGTAAACGAAACACCACCATGAATATACAATTCAAGATTGGGCCAAACTTCCTTTAAAGTTTTCCTTCCGGAAATTTCCAGGATGCGTTTAATTAATACAATAGTCCATGTGGGAACGCCCGCCAGTGAGGTCACATTTTCATTGATCGTATTTTGTGCCAGTTTTTCAATTTTGCTTTCCCATTCATCAAGCAGCGCTATACTTAATTCCGGAGTTCGAATCCAATGCCCCCAGAAAGGTGTGTTCTGCATCAGGACCGCACTTAGATCACCATACTGTATTTCTTCATTCAAAGCGTTTACCTGGTGGCTTCCGCCAACAACAAGGCTCTTGCCTGTGAGTAAATCACTATCAGGAAAATTTTTGTAATAGTTGCTTAGAACATCTTTAGAAGCTTTGAAATGTGTTTCCTTCAAGGTTTCTTCACTAATGGGAATAAACTTACTTTTTGAAGAAGTAGTCCCGCTACTTTTTGCAAACCAATTAATAGGTGTGTTCCATAAAACATTTTCCTCGCCGTTCATCATCCGCAATATGTAAGGCCTAATATCATCATATTCGTGAATGGGCACACGTTTTTTAAAATCCTTGATTGTAAAAAGTTTTGAATACGAATATTTGCGGCCAAATTCCGTGTACTGTGCCTGTGTTACAAGATTTTGCAGAACATTACGTTGTGCTGCAACCGGGAAGCTAATCCAGTTTTGAACCCGCCAAAGACGAAGTCTTGCTAATCTCGATATGGCAGGGCTCAGCAGCTTCATTAAATACTTTTTGGTTATTTTATAAAGGTAAAGCTATGGATGATATATGTTATAGTTTGTAATTATATATAAAAAGCATTCGTGGCAATTTAATCCATAACTAATTTACAAATTATTTTATAGCATCTGTGTGCAGGTAGTCTTTTCTTTTTAACTCAAAGTTCTTACCCAGGTAAAGGCGCCGAACCTGTTCATCTTTTGCCAGTTCTTCAGCAGTGCCATGTTTGTATATTTTGCCTTCAATAAGTAAATAGGCCCTATCGCAGATTGACAGGGTTTCGTTTACATTATGGTCTGTAATGAGAATACCGATGTTTTTATATTTAAGTTTGGTAACTATTGATTGTATGTCTTCAACCGCAATGGGATCAATACCCGCAAAAGGCTCATCCAGCAGAATAAATTTTGGATCTACCGCCAATGCCCGTGCTATTTCGGTGCGTCTTCTTTCGCCGCCGCTTAATACATCTCCGTTACTTTTACGAACATGGACAAGATTAAATTCTTCAATCAATGTCTCTAGTTTCTCTTTTTGTTGTGCCCTGGAGAGTTTGGTCATTTCTAAAACAGCGGCAATATTGTCTTCCACAGTAAGCTTTCTGAATATGCTTGCTTCCTGCGGTAAGTAGCCCAGGCCCATTTTTGCCCTTTTATACATGGGCAGTTTGGTTATGTTTATATCGTTCAAAAATACATCCCCTTCGTCGGGCTTAACCAAGCCTACCACCTGGTAAAAAGAAGTTGTTTTGCCTGCTCCATTTGGACCTAGCAGTCCAACAATTTCTCCCTGGCCAACCTGGAACGAAACCTTGTTGGTAACTGTTCTTTTGCCATAATTCTTAGTAATTTCTTTTGCGTAAATGGTCTGGTTCAAAACAAAGTATTTAAACAAAAATAAGCGAATGGATATTAATATTATGCTAACGTATAGTTTCCCTTTAGGTATTCGTATATAATCAATTAATAATGATCAGATGCAGAAGCGTCATTTTTTTTGATTGCAATAGACTATCGACTTTTTGACTATTGAGTTTTTGAGTTTATGTTTGCATCTATTTTGTAAAAATGAAAGTTACTGATCATATAAAAGAAGCGAAGGGTACCGCAGTATCATTTGAGATATTACCGCCACTGAAGGGTAAAACGATTGAATCTATTTATAACCATCTTGATCCTTTAATGGAATTCGATCCGGCCTTTATAAATGTTACTTATCACCGCAGCGAACAGGTTTTTAAAAAGAAGGCTGATGGCACTTTTGAAAAAATAGAGGTGCGCAAAAGACCGGGTACCGTTGGCATTTGTGCAGCTATAATGAATCATTATAAAATTGATGCTGTACCCCATTTAATATGTGGGGGTTTCAATTTACAGGAAACCGAAAATGCATTAATTGATCTTGCTTTTTTGGGAATAGATAATGTATTGGTGTTGCGTGGCGATGCAGCAAAAAATGAAACAATTTTTGAACCGGAAAAAAACGGGCACGCTTATGCGTTAGACCTGTTAAAACAAACCGTTAATCTCAATAACGGAATCTACCTCGAAGAAGACATTAGGGATGGTTACAAAACAAAATTTTGTATTGGAGTAGCTGGCTACCCCGAAAAGCATTTTGAGGCTCCCAATATGGAAAGTGATTTGAAATACCTTAAACTCAAGGTTGATGCCGGCGCAGATTACATAACCACGCAAATGTTCTTTGATAATAAAAAATATTTTGATTTTGTAAAAAAAAGCAGGGAGGTTGGCATTGAAATACCCATAATTCCAGGCCTTAAGCCAATAACTTCAAAAAAACAGCTCTCTGTTTTACCACGAACTTTTCATGTAGATATTCCCACAGAACTAAGCAATGAAATTCTTAAATGCAAGACAGATGCTGAAGTAGAAATTGTGGGAACTGAGTGGCTATTAGCACAATCGCAGGAACTCAAAAAAATGGGTGTGCCTGTTTTGCATTATTATACTTTAGGAAAGCCTCATGTTATTGCCAATGTAGTAAAAGAATTGGTGTAATGATCCTTGAATTTCATTTAGAAACAGAGGCCCGCTTGCAAAATATTACGAGCGGACCTTATCTGAATTTTCACTCAAAGAATCTTTTTTAATTGTCCAGGGGAATCCCCAGGGAAATACTAACTGTTCTATATTTATTTTTATTATCAGCGTTATTATTGCTTTGCGTTGAATTAATTTTTGTCAGCCCATATCCATAGTTCAACTTTAATAAAACCTTACCCAGGTCTAATCCTCCACCAAAATTTAATCCAAAATCGAACCTTTTAATTTTGTCATATGCCGCATCATCCTGTTGTGAGGTAAAAGGATTATCATTACTGAATTTTACAGTATTTGAAGAACTTGACGTTACTCCTAAAATGCTGCTTTCTGTTTTAGATTTTCCTGCGATACCCATGGCCGCATACGGACCTGCATTAAAGTAGATATTAGTATTCCTCTCAAGGGGGAAACGCAACACTAAATTTAGAGGCACTTCGAGATACAAAGGATTAAATTCTGTTTTTACATAATTGTCTTCATGTGTGGAGCCGAAATAAGTGTTTGCCTTGGCACCTCTTCCTTCCAATAACAAACCACTTTCCAGGTCGATGGCTTTCGATAACCCAAATCGTCCCAAAAAACCGGCATTCAAAGTTGTAAGTAAATTGTTATCCTGCGTTTCGCCCGACTTTGTTTGGGTAATATTGGCGAGGTTTAAACCTCCTTGCAGATACACTTGCGATTTAGCTGCGGTCACACCGCCAGTTAGCATTGCGATCATTAATAGTTTCTTCATTGGTTAGCTTGTTTAGTTTAAAAAATTAAAAACACGGATTAATAGAATCTCTTGAGAGATTTTTGTCAACATCTTTTTAAAAAAATATCCAAGATATTTTTTTAAATACAATTACAATATCTACCTAACGGGTAAATACGAAAAATATGATTCTATGACTATAGATTTTCGTATTTGTTTAACAGTAGCATTAAACGCCTGTTATTTAATTGACTGAAAGACTTTTTCATTTACTGTAACGGGGTATTTCTTTTTCAACTCCTCAATCCATTTCTTTTCAAGTAAATTTTGGTAATCATTGATAACCAATCCACGGGCGTCCGCAAAACTGCGTTGTTGATCACCTGGATATGTTTTAATAATAATTGAAAATATAGATGTCCCGTCTCCGCTGTTTACAACGGGTTCGGTGAGCATACCAGGTGTAAAATCAGTTTTGCTTTTCACCGGAATCTGGCTCAATTCGTATCTTCCAGAATCAGCTTGAACCTGGGCGTTATCTTTTACGAGGTCTTTCCAGGTTTTACCTTTATTAATTTCTTCCAGTGCGGCTTTTGCCTCAGCCTCGTTGGAACACGAAAATAAAATGGCATCAGCACTAGGATTCCACTTATAATTGGTTTTATGTTCATTATAATATTGTTCGAGTCCCACGCTATCCGAAGAAGCTTTGGACCAAACTTTTCGTTCCATAATTTCAAAAAGCATATTGCCGTCTTTAAATTCCTGCAACTGGTATTTAAATTCCGGATTAAAGTTCTCCAAACGGCTTTTATAATTTTCTGTGGCCGCAATTGTAACATAATTTTTGAAAAGCTCTGCATGGGATTGTTCTGCATGAGCTGCATAGGTGGTTTTCACACTTCTTACATATTGCATCCAGTCTCCCACTTTTACTTTCGCATTGTTAAAGGAAAACAAGATAGTATTTTCGTTAACATTGCCGGCAGTTATTTTCTTATTTGATATTGCAAATGTATCTGTTACCGTCCAAAGATCTTTTTCGTTTATGGCATTGTTCTTTTTGAATCCTGTTTTAACCAATACTAGTTTTAAAAATTTTTCTTTTGCTGATGCGATGCGGCTATCTGCAAGTACCTCTTGCTTAATATTGGCCATAAAAGCTGCATCGGTCTTATTTTCGGGTATCGGTGACCGGGAGAGTCGTTTAATAATGTGATAGCCAAATTCGGTTTGGAAAGGTTGTGAAATATCACTATCGTTTCTTAATGAAAAAGCAACCTGCTCGAAAGCTCCGTCGTAAGTCGCCACACCAAATTCAGGCATGATGCCATTGTTCATATAAGTTCTCCTGTCGTCACTGTATTGTTTAGCCAATTCTCCGAAATCAGCACCTGATTTCAACGCTTTATACACTGAGTCTGCTGTTTGCTTTGCACGATCTCTCATGTTAATATTCCCGGCCGGGACAGCAAATAATATCTGGGCAATTTTAATTTTGCCAACCGCGGGTCGCTCTTCTTCATTCTTAAAAATATGCCAGCCCTTTTTGGAACGATAAGGCTTACTTACCTGCCCAGGCTTCAGGTCGTACACTATATTTTCAAATTCATATGGCAATGTGAAAACTGTTACCCAACCCAAATCGCTTCCCTCCAGCGGAGCAATTTTTTCTTTTATTTCGGAAACCATTTCATCATAGTTTGTGCCGCCCTTTTTCAATTCATCAAATGCTTCGTTAATTGCTTTGTATAATTTAACGGTATCTGCAGGTAGCATTTTGCTGTTAATTGAAACATAGAAATGTTGCACGTGAATATCTTTTTGGGCCCTGTTAAATGCTTCATTCACCAATGCATCCACTTCTTTGTCATCCTGCAAGTAATTATTTTCAATCTGTGCCCTGAAGTTCTGAAGATCAGATTGTAAAGAGGGAAGCGTATCAAGCTGCATATCCTTTGCGGCCTGCACCTTCAATTTAAATTTTATATAAAGATCAAGGTAATCTTTCAGGGATTGTTCCGTATCGGTTGCTGGGGTTTTATTTTTATTATATGCCCGAACAAATTCTTCCTTACTCACGGTATGTTTTCCGTAGGTAAAAAGTGTTTGGCAATGAGTTATTGAAATAAGAAAAGAAAAAGCAGTAAACAAAAAAAGTTTTTTCATCACACAGAATTTATTGGAATGGGTTATTGACTTTTGTCAATTATTAAATCATCAAAATTTACTTTTCAGTACTGTTAATATTATTGACAGCCTTATTATTAATTTTCATTTGAAGCACGTCGTCCATTTGTTGCCAGGTTAATTTTTTTGCGATGATTCGTTTATCCTTATCCAGCAAATACAAAGTAGGGGTTTGAGTTACGTCATACAATTGTTTGTAGGAAGGTCTTTTCGCATCTTCATCGATTTTCTTTTGCTGATCAGTTTGATAAACGTTTATCCAGCTTTGCAAATTGTACGTATTCATAAAATCCTTCCATTTGGATTGTTCTTTTGTATCGGTAAGTACTCCGTAGATCCTCACACCCTCTTTTCGCCATTTGGCATGATACATTGAATCCATTTCCGGCACTTCCTGCCGGCAGTGGCTACAGGTTGGATCCCAGAAACATACAATAGTATAAGGGGCAACTACATTATACAGTGGCATCGATTGGCCCGACGAGTCAACCATTTCGAGATTAGCTGCCTGTTCCCCAATAAGGTTAGACATTAACATGTACGCCCTGTTTGAAATCGCTGTCAACTGTTTTTCATTGAGCCACGATGAAATCCCTTTTGAATGATACCTTTCAAACAAGTGAACAAACACGGCATCCTGCCCCATGTATTTCGGATATATGTACTCATCTGTAAGCCAGTTCAACAAAAACTTATACATCTCGGGAGCTGTTCTTGCTCTCAGTAATAAATAATCGGACTCTTGAATAATAGAGTCGGGCGCAGGGGATAACACTTCCCTAAAATATTTTTCCACTTTCGGTAAAAAAAATGGCGTACGAATAATACGGTCATCCATAAACGTAATTCCGTCCCAATAATGTTGCTTATAATAATTGTAATTATTTACCGAGTCTTCCCGGGTAACGGGCTTTGCAATTAAAACCTTCGGCTCCTTCATACTCGTGAGCAATGCGGCGAGCATAGACTCTGGATGTTCCTTTATTATCTTGTCCCTGTAGTCATTTAATTCTTTGTTAAGATCATTATATTTCTTTTCATGCAAAAGACTATCGTTTTTAGTTTTCGATGCCTTATAACTATTTATTTCTGCCTGCAAATCGGCTCCTTTAGCTGCGACAAATTTTTGATATTGCTGAAACAGAATATTTTCTTTCGAGCCTGTTACTGTTGTTTTATTGATAAGGTCCGAGGTATCAGCTTTAATTGATATTACCTGTTCTTTATCGACAAGAAAATCAAACAATTTATTTTTACCCGGAAACACTATTGAATAAACACCCGGAAGCAGCTTTTCATTTTTTTCGAAAACTGCAACACCTTTGCCGCTTATAATGGCGGAATCTTCTATATTAATATTTTTGCCATAATAATACGTGAGGTAAGCCAACCCGTTGGTGTAATTAGGCGTTTGTAAAGTAACCTTGAACCCCTGCGCAAAAGAAGCACAGAACATGGTAAGAAAAACAATTAGGCTAAAAAATATCTTCATGATTTTGGGATGGGGAACAAAAATATTTAAATTGATTAAAAATCAATAGTCATGCAAAATACTTAACATTTTGTAGTAATTATAATTAACCCTCAGGCACATATCCTATTTTTACTTTTAGATGAAAAGAAAAAAATTCACGCTGGAAAACGTACCTGTGACGGATTATGCTGCAGAAGGCAAAGCGCTTAGCCGGGTTGACGGTAAAGTTGTTTTTATTGAAGGAGCAGTACCCGGCGACACTGTTGATATATTAATTACACGAAATAAAAAAGACTGGGCCGAGGGAAGGGTAATTGCTGTACGGGAATTTAGTAAAGAAAGGGTTAAGCCTTTTTGTGTTCATTTTGGAATATGCGGCGGATGCAAATGGCAAATGCTTCCTTACAACAAGCAACTTGAATATAAACAACAGGAAGCGTCGGATGCTTTTAAGAGAATAGGCAAACTAACTGATATAAAAATGTTGCCAATTATTGGTTCCCATGAAACAACGTGTTACCGGAATAAACTCGAATTTACCTTTAGCAATAAAAAGTTTTTGACACCAGAAGAATTAAATGAATTGCGAGATGATTCCTGGCCAGGCGGCGCAATAGGTTATCATGTTCCGCGACTGTACGACAAAATAATTGACATCAACGAATGCTGGTTAATGGATGATGTTAACAATATAATCCGTAATACGCTGCGTGATTTTTCGATTGCTAATGACTATAGTTATTATGACATTAAGGAACATAAAGGCTGGCTGAGAAATTGTATTATAAGATATTCTACAATAGGAGAACTAATGGTGAATCTCATTTTTGGTTATGATGATAAACGTCAACGAGAAAGAATATGTAAACACTTAATGGAAAAAGTTCCATCCATCACAACATTATTGTACACGATAAATTCAAAATGGAACGATACTATTTATGACATTGAAACAAATGTTGTTACCGGGAAAGGATATATAATTGAAAAGCTGGAAGATTTTAATTTTAAAATTTCTCCAAAATCATTTTTTCAAACCAACACAAAACAGGCTGAGAAGTTATATAACGTGGCAAAAGATTTTGCCGCGTTGAATAATAATGAAATTGTCTATGATTTGTATTGTGGTACAGGAAGTATCGGAATTTTCCTAAGCAACCAGGCGAAAAAAATTATTGGTGTTGATGTTGTTGAAGATGCAATTAAAGATGCAAAAGAAAATGCTTCGCTCAATAATATTACTCATGCATCTTTTTTCTGTGGAGATGTTATAGAAATTTGCAACGATGCCTTTTTTATTGAACATGGCCGTCCTGATACAATTATTGTTGATCCACCACGGGCAGGCCTACACGCAAAACTTATCCAAAAACTTTTGGATATCGCTCCTGAAAAAATTGTATATGTAAGCTGTAATGTAGCCACACAAGCAAGAGATCTTCAACTACTCAGCGAAAAATTTTCTGTTGAGAGGTTACAGCCTGTTGATATGTTTCCTCATACACATCATATAGAATGTGTGGCCCTTTTGAAATTGAACTAACCCTCTAAAAGTATTGACTGATACGGATTCCGGGCGTTACTCCCTTTAAAAAAATTATTAAAATACAGGGAAGGTTCAATTGTTGTTTTTGCTACTGAAAGTTTGCCGGCACCAAACCGAAAAGTATTTTTCTCAAAATAATCTCCGTTTCTATCAATAAGGCAACCCAATGAAAAAACTGCACTGAAGGAAAGATCTTTCCTGGCAGGTAACTGAACAATTAAATTAAAAATTTCGGTTGCCGATAATTTATCAAGTGCATCTTCCTGCAAAGGCGTTTCCAGTGCTGCAGCTTCTGTTACTATCGAGAATACATTTTTTTTTCGCAAAAATATCAGGCATTCATTAATCATAAGTTTCTTTAGCCACATGTATAGAGCAGCATCACCTTTGTAGCTAAAGCTGTTTATTTTTTTAAAGAACTTATAAAAACCATCAAGCATCAGTTCTTCAGCATCCTCCGGGCTCTTTACATAACGGCGACATATTATATGCATTTTTTCTGCCCACTGGTCGAACAGATATTTCTGAGCGGCACTACTTCCACGCCTAGCTTCTTTAATCAGTTCTGATGTTTCCATGTAAAAAATCTACAAATGTTGCATTGGTTTATAAAGGTATAAATGCATGTTTATAAAAAATAGTTGCCGGGTTAAGATTAATTTATTCTTGTTACACTCTGAACTGATTATAAACAAAAAAACCATCCTTTTACAGATGGCCCTTCTAAGAAAATTATTTAAAGAAATTACGCAGCATTCACTTCCGCAATCTTTGCTCTTATCTTTCCTTCAAGTTCGTTAGCCAATTCAGGGTTATCAACTAAAAGTTGCTTAACTGCATCCCGGCCTTGGCCAAGCTTAGTAGTATCATAACTAAACCAGCTACCACTTTTTTGAATAACCCCCATTTCCACACCCATATCAATTATCTCCCCGGTTTTTGAAATGCCCGCCCCATAAATAATATCAAATTCAGCAACACGAAATGGAGGTGCTACCTTATTTTTAACCACCTTCACTTTTACGTGGTTTCCAATAGATTCGTCACCATCTTTAATTTGTGTCATACGACGAATATCAAGCCGAACGGATGCATAAAATTTTAGAGCATTGCCTCCGGTAGTTGTTTCCGGATTACCAAACATTACACCTATCTTTTCTCTTAATTGATTAATAAATATGCAGCAACAATTCGTTTTGCTAATAGTGGCTGTCAATTTTCTTAAAGCCTGGCTCATGAGCCTGGCTTGCATGCCCATTTTGCTGTCACCCATTTCACCTTCAAGTTCACTCTTGGGAACCAGTGCAGCAACTGAATCTATAACTACTACATCCAATGCGCCCGAAAGTATTAACCTGTCCGCTATTTCCAAACCCTGCTCCCCATAATCAGGCTGGCTTATTAAAAGATTATCTACGTCTACGCCTAAACGTTTTGCATAAGCACTATCAAAAGCATGCTCGGCATCAATTATGGCACACATACCACCTTTCTTCTGGGCTTCTGCAATTACATGAATAGCAAGCGTTGTTTTACCTGAAGATTCAGGACCATATATTTCAATAACCCGGCCCTTGGGCAATCCGCCAATTCCTAATGCTACGTCGAGCCCGATAGAACCGGTAGAAATTACAGCCTGGGGTTCCTGCGAACGTTCGTTCATCATCATTACACTTCCTTTTCCAAAGTCTTTATCTATTTTATCGATAGTAAGCCTGAGCGCCTTAAGTTTCTCGGAGCTTTTATCACCATTTTTTTCAGTATTTGCCATAAAAAATTAATTAAGCTTTTATAATTCTGTAAAGTTATTAGTTGTGTAAAGATATATATTATAAGTTATCAACACTAATTTATTTAGTATTATTTGACAAATAAATTAGTTATTTATCGTTGATTAATTTTCCGTTTATGCTGCAAAATAGAAAGGAGTTGTAAAAGCAAATTTTTCAAATTTTTGATCTATTTTCATAGGAAATTCGGCAAATGAAATTTATTGCTGCCGCCACGGTCATTGGTATGATTTTCTTTTCTTGCAACAATGATTCTCAAAACGAAAAAGCTGTTGTGGAAAAAGATACTGCAAAGATTGAGGATACCATAGTTCTAAAAGATTCCCTTAAGGATTCAATAATTGATGATAGTCTGCCTCTGGGTGTCTACCAGGGAATATTTCCATGCAAAGACTGTGATGGCGTGCAACAAACGATTCTTTTTAACGCTGACAAAACTTTTAGGGAAGAACAAATGATCTGGAGTAAAAACGAAGGTTCTAAAATAAGTGAAGGTTACTGGCAAATAAAAAATGGTAAAATTGAATTGATTCAAAATAATAAACCCGTAATAAATTTCATTAAAAAAAGAGATACTTTATTGGCAGTTGAAATTAATGGAATTCTAATTCGCAATTCATCAAACTATATGCTCACGAAAAGAAACCTTGCCATCAACAATCCGATTTGGGAAAAGAAGAAACGGGATGGTATTGACTTTTCAGGAGTCGGGAACGAGCCTTTTTGGAGTCTCGATATCGATTTTAAAAAAACAATTTCATTCAAATTGGCAGATTGGAAAAAACCTGTTGTAACGGGTGTAGTAAAACCAATAATCAATAAAGACAGTACAATCTATAAGCTTAAGTCTGACACGACAGTGTGGACTATTACTATTTATCCGCAGTTTTGCAACGATGGAATGAGCGATTATTTATATCAGCATAAGGTAAGTGTGGAGTACAACGGCATACGTTATAAAGGTTGTGGAGTAATGCTTACTAACAAAAATTCTCAATAAATTTGTGACTTATTTATTGAAGTCTTTTTAATTTTTAAATTATTTAAGTATGCAATGGCAAGGCAGGCAGGAGAGTGATAATGTGGATGACCGCAGAGGCATCACCGGTGGTCATGTGGCAGTTGGCGGAGGAATTATTGGCGTAATCTTCATATTGGCAAAATTCCTTTTAGGTGGCGGAGATGTAAATCAACTGCAACAGGATTTACAGCAGCAACAGCCCCAGCAGCAGGAAATGTCTGCAGAGCAAAAGGCAGCTGACGATAAAGAAGCTTCATTTGTAAAGGTGGTACTGAAAGATACAGAGGATGTATGGACGAAAATTTTTGGTGACATGGGTAAAACCTATACTAAGCCAACTCTCGTTCTCTTTCGGAATGCCACAACTTCCGGATGCGGAGAGGCAAGCTCCCAAAGCGGGCCTTTCTATTGCCCGGCGGATCATGATGTGTATATAGACCTTTCATTTGCACAGGAATTGAATCAGCGTTTTAAAGTTGCGGGGGATTTTGCCATGGCTTATGTAGTTGCTCATGAAGTAGGGCATCATATTCAATACCTTCTTGGAACAACCGAAAAATTACAAAGGATACAACAGCAGGTTAGTGAAAGTGAATACAATAAATATTCTGTAAAACTCGAACTCCAGGCAGATTTTTATGCAGGAGTTTGGGCACATTACGATCAGCAAATGAAAAATGTAATTGATCCTAACGATATTGAGCAGGCGCTGGTAGCGGCCAATGCCATCGGAGATGACAGGTTGCAGAAGGAAGCTACCGGCACAGTAACTCCGGATGCCTTTACCCATGGAACTTCGGCACAAAGGATGTATTGGTTTAAGAAAGGATATGATACGGGTGACCTAAGCCAAGGAGATACTTTCTCTGCAACTAATTTATAAAGTTTTAGTGCTGGAACACTATTTTAGAAAGTTGACTTATTCTTTCCTGAAAGTACTTCGCATTTCAGTTTATAATTTTTGAAATAGAATAATAAGGTCTATAATTTTTCTTCAAATGACCTTATAGAATGTAGGCTAAAATTAAAAAGGCTTGATTTATTCAGCCTCTTCCTCAATTGTATCTTTACCCTTCTTTTTAGGCGAAGATTTACTAATCTCAGCAGAACTAACATTTTTAATTGACAACTGGAACTTCGTATTGAGGCTTATCTCGTAATTATTTTCATTTATGATTTGTTTGGCTCCATCGTCTTCTAATATTACAGCGGCAAGATGCATTGCCAGTTCTGAGCCACTAATCACATTGCCCACTTTCCCGTCGGTAAGTTCAATAGTGAATTTGTAGCCGGCCTTTCTTCCAGTTCCGGCTCTTTCAAAATCAACCCTGTTCAAATCCAATACCTGGTCCCCGGTGGCAGATTTTTTCATTAATATTTTAATAATGGGTAAATATTTTTTCCAGATGTGATTGTACATTAAGAATTTTAATTTAATTTTTTTTTTGGGGTATTATCCGGATAAAGGAAACCGGGAACCGATGTAAAGATATGCTAACTGATTTACAATAAAATTACTGTAATTTTTTTACCCAAATGAATTATTTGCAGATAGAATACAAAGCCAAATCTCCACGTTATCAAAAAAGGAATTTTAATGCTCCTAAATTAAGGACTCCAATGACCTAAAACAAAACTCCCGGCCAAACAAGCCGGGAGCCTCCTGATTAAAAACTACACACACTTTTATATTCCAAGAACCCTGGTATTAAAATCCTTCAAATTCGCTTTATAACACTTCCTTTCGCCCTCAAAGTACCGATCTGCGAATATTTTCGAGTGCTAAGTTTTATATTTTTCCCCAATAATTTCCTTCCATTTAGCAAATGGCAACATCCACTTATCAAGCGGCAATTTTTAATATATTTGTAAACAGCTTTACGGTCCTATAAGCCACTTGTAAATTAATGTTACGTGGGGTAATAGTATTCACTAAATTTGTTGCAAGTCTCAACTTTCTAATTGAATGGCATTAATAGAATTCAAATTACCAAAATCGGTTTCAAGAGCTTTAAACATTCCTGTGAGCTCCCCTAAGAGACAACAATTGAAAGTGCTGACAAAGTTGTTAAGAAAATCCCGTTTTACAGAATTTGGCCAAAAATATCTATTTGATGAAATTCTTTTAAGTCGCCATCCGGGGAAAGCTTTTCAACAAATAGTTCCAACTTATAACTATAGCAAAATTTTCAATGAATGGTGGTATCGGGCACTGGATGGAAAACCAGATGTATGCTGGCCTGGTATCATTAAATTTTTTGCATTAAGCAGCGGAACCAGTGAATCGTCCAGTAAATATATTCCAATAACAAAAGAGTTAATAAGGGCAAATACATTAACCAGTATTCGTCAGCTTATTAGTTTGGCAACCTATACAAATGTTCCAAAATCATCGGTTGGCAAAGGATGGCTTATGCTGGGCGGCAGTACGCACTTACAAAAGTCCGCAACATACTATGCGGGCGACCTCAGTGGCATTCAGGCTAAAAATATTCCTTTCTGGTTTCAGGGAATGTATAAGCCGGGAAGAAAAATTGCAAAGAACACTGATTGGTCAAAAAAATTAGATGAGATAGTAGAAAAGGCGCCGGAATGGGATATTGCATTTTTGGTTGGAGTTCCGGCATGGGTGCAGTTATGCATGGAAAAAGTAATTGAGCGTTATAATCTTAAAAATATCCATGAGATTTGGCCTAATCTTGCGTTTTACGTACATGGCGGAGTAGCGCTGGAACCTTATAAGAGAGGATTCAATAAACTTTTGGGCAAACCTATTACTTATATCGAAACCTATTTGGCGAGTGAAGGTTTTCTTGCTTATCAAAACAGGCAGGATGCCAAAGGAATGAAGCTGGCACTTAATAATAATATCTTTTTTGAATTCGTTCCTTTTGATTATAACAATTTCGATAGTGAGGGGAATATGGTGGCCAATCCTGAAGTATTGATGATTCATGAAGTGGAAGAAAGCAAAAATTACGCAATTCTTATAAGCACCAATGCCGGAACATGGAGATACCTGATCGGTGATACAATAAAATTTGTTGACATTGAAAAAAACGAAATAATCATTACAGGACGTACAAAGCACTTTTTGAGCCTTGTCGGCGAACACCTGAGTGTAGATAATATGAACTGTGCAATCAAACTCGTTAGTGAAGAACTTAATATATCCATCGGTGAGTTTACAGTTGCCGGCGTGCCATATGGCAACTTCTTTGCTCATCATTGGTTTATTGCAACAAACGATACGGTGAATTCGGAAAAGCTAAAGATCATGATTGATGAAAAGCTAAAAGAACTCAATGATGATTATGAGGTGGAAAGGAAGCATGCTCTCAAAGAAATTTTTGTTGATGTATTGAGCGAAAAGACTTTTATGAATTTTATGAAAGCAAAAGGCAAGGTAGGAGGTCAACATAAATTTCCAAGGGTATTAAAAGGAAAAATGCTTGAAGATTGGCAAAAATTTTTAAAAGGCGAAAAAGTTGAAATTTAAAATTTTATTGACTCTATCCTGCTTTAAGGTTGAAATTTAATATTGTAGTTTTATATTCCTTCTTTTTCTTAATAATTAAATATCTCTCCTATACATGGCAGATGTTCTTGAAGCAATACTCAAAGGTCTTGCAATGGGCCTGCTACTGGTAATTTCCGTTGGCCCCGTAATATTTACCATAATTAAGCAAAGTGTCAATAACGGAAAAGAGGGTGGCTTTAGCTTTGTTATCGGCGTATGGGCGAGTGATCTTTTATTGGTGCTTTTAAGCAATATTTTTTCTGAGTTGGTTACGCGTCTCCTCGATTTCAAAAAACCTATCGGCATTACCGGAAGTTTTTTCCTCATAGCAATGGGAGTTTATTATCTTTTTTTTAAAAAGGTTCCATTACATCCCGAAGATGTTTCTTTACCTCCGCTAAAAGCCAGTGACCATGTAAGAATTGCTATACAAGGTTTTTTGCTAAACACCTTAAATCCGGCAGTCATTGCTTTCTGGCTTACAGCCGCTACTGCGATCGCGGTTACTCATACAATAAAGGAACGAATAATTATTTTCACCACTACTCTAATTATAAACATGACTGCAGATGTAGCAAAAGTAACACTGGCAGGCAAGCTAAGATCAAAATTAACCGTGCATAATATCAGGCTAATTAATAAAATTTCCGGCCTGATCCTGGTCATCTTTGGCACGGTATTGCTCACTGGCGTTTTATTCTTTGTAAAAAACACTTGATCCAATGAAAGCCATATTTGTTTCATTTATAGGAATTTTATCTTTCATTTTCGCAGCAGGACAATCTTCTGATTTACTTATTCTCAAAAAAAATAATCGCACCATACAAACTTTTTTTCCCGGCAATGAAATCGTTTTTAATACATCAACAAGATATTTCGATGCTTATATACAATCAATTAATCACGATTCTTTATTTCTGGTTCAATATGATGTAAGGCAAGTGCCCACGAGCCTTGGCATATACATACTTGATACTTTAGGCACCTATCCTTTTGCGGTCAATTACAAAGAAATAACCGGCTTTGGAAGTAACGGAAATAAAAAATTTGATTTGGCTGCATCCGGAGGAGCCTTAATGGGGGGTGGCCTTCTGTTAGCCACAGTTGGTTTGGGAACATGGCTCTTTACAAAACCTAATACACGATATTATGCAAGTCCATATCTCGTTGGTGGAGCGGCATTACTTGCAGGCATAGGTTACCTTCTTGCAAAATCAAGTGGTAAGAAAATGGCGCTTGGAAGAAAGTATACCCTTGAGTACATTACCGTTAAATAAAAATTGATTTATTGGATAAAAAAACAGATAGAACAAGCCTAGTAAGAAGAATCCTGCGCATCATTGTAAAAACAATTATTTATGGCTTTCTCTTTTCCATTATATACATTGTGCTTTGCAAATGGATAAATCCTCCTATAACGCTCACGCAAATGGCAAGTGTATTTGAAGGCCACGGATTACATCGCGATTACGTGGGCATCAATGAAATGAACCCCAATGTGAAACTGGCGGTAATGGCCAGTGAGGACCAGTTATTCCCTGATCATAATGGTTTTGATTTTAAAAGTATTCAAAAGGCTATGAAACACAATCAAAAAAGCAAATCGTTGCGGGGCGCCAGTACTATAAGCCAGCAAGTGGCAAAAAATGTTTTCCTGTGGCAACATGGTGGCTATTTTAGAAAAGGCCTGGAAGTATATTTTACTTTTATGATTGAAAAATTTTGGAGCAAAAAACGTATTCTCGAAATGTATCTGAATGTGGCTGAAATGGGAGAAGGTGTCTTTGGAGTAGAAGCGGCCTCCGAACACTATTTTAAAAAGCATGCAAAAGATTTATCAAGAAAACAGGCGGCGTTAATAGCAGCATGTCTTCCTAACCCAAAGGGATACACGATAAAACCCTTATCTGCTCATGTAGCTACCCGGTATCCCTGGATATTGCGGCAAATGAATCACCTTGAAGCTGATCCGGATGTTAAAGAATTAATCAAATAAATTTCTATCCCTTATCGAGCTCGCTTATAAAAAGTTTCGCTTTTGTTAATCTTTCATCATAGCTGCCGGTAATATCCGTCCACGGTACCGATTGATTAATTAATAAGTCTTTGTAATAACGATATAATTTATTTCTCGTTACCATATCAGGGTATTCTCTTAAATCATCTTTCACCCATGGCAAATCAGTATTGCAAAGAAGATATCCGTCGTAACTTCTTTCGGCAATGCGATTCAAGATCCAGTTGTGACATTTATTAAAAACAAACTCGCACCATACTTTCATCACGTACATATCGGTATCAATAAAAAGAATGCCCGATGTTTGGTGATGGACGTCTGATATTGGTCTCTCTCTTTGCTCTGAAAGATGATCTTCAACCAGTTCTTCAAGGTTAATTTGCCCTTTCGCAATAGTAAGTAAATCATTATAAGAATAACCTGTTCCGTTTTTTTCAAGAAAGTCCCTGGCGTATTCGGGTACCCAACTGGTTTTATAATAATCTGCTAGTTGGCTGCATAAAGTACTTTTTCCCGTAGACTCCGGACCAATGACAACAAATTTTTTTATTGTTTCCATTCAGGTAGTTCTTCTTTTTTAATTTTGAGTTTTTTTGCTTTTTTTGCCCACTCATTCAACCCCCAGAAAGCCATTATCAAAAGGATTATATAATAAATGCTTGTGAATACATAGTGCTTAACAAAATACAAAGGAATAGAAGCAATGTTGGTAGCAATCCACCAATACCAGCTTTCCACTTTTTTCCTTGCCATTAACCACATTGCTGTGAACGCAGTAGCGCTTGCAAATGCATCGGCCCAGGGAATAGCGCCCGGCGCAAAATCCCTTTTCAAATAGGTCAGTGAATAAAAAATGGTAATGTAAAACACTGCAAAAAAAAGTATTTGCCTCAACCATTCCTTTGCATCAGACCTTGTAATTAATACAATATGTTCCTGTTGCTGATTTTTTTTAGCCCATAGTATCCATCCATAGATGCTCATAACGGTGTAATAAAAATTTACCGAAGCCTCGCCCAATAAACTTCCTCTTACACTTATATAAACATAAATTATAGTATTTACTAACCCAACGGGGTAGACGAGAATATTTTCTTTGCGGCTATACCATACACTTGCAATTCCGAAGAACACAGCAATATATTCCAGCAACGTTGTCTGCTGCATATCAGAAACAAACTGTTGATAGACTTCTGAAAAACTCAAATGATAAATTAAAGAATCAAAAATAGGTTACATCATAATAAAAAAGGCACCTGCTTTGAGATGCCTTAAATAAATTTTTTCTGAATTCTATCAATCTGCTTCCGCTACTACTTCTTTCACTTCCGGAATCATACGCTTCATCATACCCTCAATCCCAGCTTTTAATGTGATCATCGAGGAAGGACAACCACTGCAACTTCCCTGTAGCATCAAGTTAACTTTTCCGTCCTCATAACTTTTAAATTGTATGGCTCCACCATCCATTTCAACTGCAGGTTTTACATAATTTTCCAGTAATTCTTTTATTCGCTTCACTACATCTCCATCGTCAAGACTAACTTCATTAGAGCTCGTGGTCTTTCTCGAAGCAATCTCTTCTTCGTTAATTATTGTTTTCCCTTCTTCGAGATACTCTCTTAAAAATTGCTTTATGGAAGGAATAACATCCTGCCAATCTTCAGTTTCATTCGTTTTTGTGAGCGTAATAAAATTACTGGCAATAAAAACTGATTTTATAAAAGGAAAACTAAACAATTGCATGGCAAGTGGAGATGCCTTTGCGCTTTCCTCATCCTGAAAGTCGACACTTTTGCCTGGATATAAAAGTTTATTGGCAACAAATTTCATCGTTTCCGGGTTCGGCGTCATTTCTGTATATATACTGATAACCGGATTTCCTGTTTTAATCATATTATAAAATTAAGATAACAAAGTTAAGAATATTTGCGGTGAGTAGAAGTTAGATGTCTCTTAAGTTGCGCAAATAAGCTCTTTTTCCGCTTCCCGAAAAGGCATTTAATTCAATTTTTATTCCACAATCCTCAGCTTTGCGTAGTTCAACATGATCTTCTTTTCTCCATTGTGTTCAAATTTAACAGTAGCAACAGGATTATGAGCAGCTCCCTCCATTTTTATAACCTCGCCAAATCCAAATTTTTGGTGTTCTATTTTTTGGCCCGCCTGTAAATTACTTGTGTCGCTTGGGGCAAATCCTTCTGTTGGCGTGTGTTCTTTTATTTTTACGACAGGTGATGTAACAAGGTATGCAGGTTTTTCAACCGCGGATTTACGAGTTTCTTTAGGGTAACTATTAATCCCTTTATTACCATTATTGAATGCATTCCAACTATTCGTTTGATTGTTGCGCATGTTGCCCGCGGCAAAAGCTCTATCCAGTCTTTCTTCAGGTAACTCGTCAATAAACCGGCTTGGATCATTTTGAGTAAGATTTCCGAAACGATATCGTGTATTCGCATACGTTAGCCAAAGGCGTTGCTTAGCCCTCGTCACTGCTACATAAAACAATCGCCTTTCTTCTTCCAGTTCTTCCCTTGTATTAATTGACATGGCATTTGGAAACAAAGTCTCTTCGAGGCCGCCAACAAAAACGACCGGAAATTCCAATCCTTTTGCTGCATGTATAGTCATTAGCTTTACCACATCGCTTTCTCCTTTATCATCATCAGCATCTGTTAAAAGCGTTATTTGTTGGAGATAACTCCCAAGGCT